>JAYVBW010000166.1:0-15950 GCA_043750255.1 Pirellula sp. | reverse complement strand
TGGACTGGGGAAATTCTTCGTCTCGAATGGATGCCAAACCACGATTTCCTTGTGGCATTACTGTTGACTGTCGTAGATAATATGCGAATCCATCATCGCCATTTCCTGCGATTCGATCGAGCACTCCCTCCTACCAAGCCCCCCCCTTCAAAATGTCTTTTCATCATCACATACGTCCGCAAAACAGACGTGGCTCCGTCAAAATCATCGTTTTTTCGGTGATTGCGATTTTGTTTTGTGGCGTCGCTGGCTATGCATGGTGGCAATACTCAGGGGCGAAAATGAATTCAAAGTCGGACAAAGAACTGCTCCTGCATGAAGTGCAGAACGGACCATTCGATCATATCGTTTTGGAACAGGGCGAAATAGAAAGTAGCAGCAACAACGAAGTCAAGTGCGAGGTAAAAGGACGGGGCACAAGTGGTACCCCAATTCTTTCCCTGGTTCTCGAAGGCGCGATAGTCAAGAAAGGGGATGAACTTTGCCAACTCGATTCGTCCTCTTTAGATCAAGACGTTAAGAATCAAAGGATCGTTGTAAGCTCGGCGGAATCGAACGTAATTAGTAGCGAAGCAGCGGTCAGCCGAGCAGCTATCGCTAAACAAGAGTATCTTGAAGGTACCTATTTGACAGAACAAAAAACGATATTGAGCGATATTGCAGTGCAACAGCAAAATCTGCGAAAGGCGGAGTTGTCCCTTCAGAGCGCCGAGCGACTCGCTGCCAAAGGAACACTTAAAGCATTGCAAATCGAGTCCGAGCAATTCTCAGTTCAGAACTCGCAGAGGATGTTGGAATCGGCGCAAGGTAAGTTAAGAGTTTTAGACAATTTGACCAAAGAAAAAATGCTGGTCACACTCAATAGTGATATCGAGACAGCCAGAGCGAAACTAATGTCAGACAAGAGCACTGCTCTTGAAGAAAAGAACAAATTACTAGAGATTCAACAACAGATCAAAGCTTGTACATTGCATGCACCCTCTGACGGTCAAGTTGTCTATGCGAATAAATTTGGTGGACGTGGGGGTAGTGATTTCACTGTGGCTGCGGGTGCACTTGTGCGTGAACTGCAAACTGTTTTTCTGCTGCCGGATCCCAGTCGCATGCAAGTGAAAGCCAAAGTGAACGAGTCACGAATCACCTTGATTCGCGATGGCATGCCCGTGAAAATCACGGTCGGTGCAGTGGACAATGAACTTCTCGGACGGGTCACTAAGGTAAATAAGTATGCCGAACCTGGAAACTTTTTTGGATCCAACGTCAAAGAATACGCGGTTATTGTACAGATCGTAGATCCACCCCAAGAAATCCGCACAGGTATGACAGCCGAGGTTCGCATCTTTGTAGAACAGATTCCTGATGCGATTCAGATCCCAGTCCATGCCGTTTATGAGATTAAAAAGCACCACTTTGTATTAGTCCAAAAGGGGAAAGAATGGGAAACCCGCGAAATCAAGATCGGTGCTACGAATGATAGGTTTGTTACGGTGAAACAAGGCGTTGTCGCTCAAGATAAGGTCGTGCTCGATCCTCGAAACCATCTCGACAAAATGGACATCCCTAAAATTGAAGAATCCGATGATCGCGAGGCGCTTGCAAAGATTGCAGCCGAGTCACCTAAGTCGGCCTCTGGAGCCCGGTCAGGAAAAGGTCCTGTAACAGATGGACCAAGTGGTGGTGGAGGCAGTGGTGGTGGAGGTGGCGATCCCGCTGCAATTGCAGCTGCCATGTTGGGAAGAATGGATACGAATACCGATAGAAAGCTGAGTTTGGCCGAAGTCGCCGACAACGATCGAATGAAGAACAGTTTTGCGGATTACGATACCAACAAGGATGGTTCGATCGATCAAGCAGAATTAGTCGCACAGCTTCGTAAAAGAATGGCAGCTGGTGGTGGTGGTGGTGGTGGAGGCAGTGGAGCTGCACGTGGAGCGCCGTCCAACTAATGATGGCCACAAAACCAGAGCAAGCAAACCGATTTGCTTGTCGCGTCGCGGACCTAAAAAAGGAGTATGTCTTAAAAAGTGAGACGGTTCGTGCATTGCGAGGCGTCACGTTCGATGTTCCTGAAGGCGACTACATGGCGATCATGGGTCCGTCTGGTTCCGGTAAAAGCACCTTGCTGAATATGCTCGGCTGTTTAGACCAACCGACCTCTGGTAGTTTGTGGCTGGGTAACGACGACGCTGCCAAGATGAATGACGACCAGCTCGCCGATATTCGGTCACAACGGATTGGGTTCGTCTTCCAGGCATACAACTTGATCCAACAGCTCACGGTCGTTGAAAACATACAAGTCCCCCTTTTCTATCAAGGTAAATCGCTTTCGAGAAAGCAAAAGGAACGGAGTATTGAATTGGCCCACATGGTCGGTTTGGGAGATCGACTCACTCACCGACCAACGCAATTGAGCGGTGGTCAACAACAACGTGTCGCAATCGCTCGCTCGCTGGTCAACGATCCGTTCTTTATTCTCGCTGACGAGCCGACAGGAAATCTCGATTCCCATACCGCCGAAGAAATTCTGCAACTGTTCGAAAAGCTCAATAACGAGGGACGAACTATCATTCTGGTTACGCACGAGGATGAGGTTTCTAAACGGGCCAAACGCGTCATTCGCTTAAAAGATGGCCGTCTACAATGGGATCGTTTCAATTCACAAGAGGTCCGCGACACAGCGGCCAAATACGCCTTAGATAATATGCCGGTTGAAGTATGAGCCTATGGATTGGAACAATACAGCTTGGAGTCAAAAGCCTTTGGCTTCACCCGCTACGGTCTTTGCTGACCGTGCTTGGGATTTTTATCGGTGTAGCAAGCGTGATCTGGTTGCTGGCGATCAGTAAAGGGATCGGTGACGAGGCGCAACGGCAAATCGAGAGTCTCGGTGCTGACACGATCATGATTCGAACGGTGAAGCCTCCAAGCGAAAAAATGACCATGGAGGGATTAACTCCTTACGGATTGACGAGAGAAGAATTCGACATGCTCGTCTCAACGGTTCCCACGATTCGAAGTGCGCTTCCCATTCGTGAAATGCGACGTCAGTTTCAATTCAAAGATCGAAAACTTGACGGCCGGCTAGTCGGTTGCACTCCGGAATACGCCTTGGTTACACGGCTCAAAATAAGGTCTGGGCATTTCATCACAGATGCCGAGAACTTTGCAATGGACACACACTGTGTAATCGCAGCGAAAATGGCGGAACGTTTATTTCCATATGAAGATCCCATCGGACAACGCGTCTACATGCCAGAGAACAAGAGTTTCTATTTGGTGGTAGGAGTGCTTGAGCCAAAGAGTGCCACCGCAGCGATCGGAGGATCGATGGACGCCCAGGATTTCTCTAACGACGTCTATATCCCAATAAGAACGCTGCAGCATCGAATTGGAGACCAGGTTATGCGAATGAGTGCTTCGTCGCGGGAGGGTGAAATTATTGAGCTAAATCAAATTACTTTACGGGTCGCAGATGTAAAGGACGTCAAGCAAACAGCAGAATTGGTCTCCAGTGCGCTCTCTAGCCATGATAAAATGGAAGACATTGCAGTCGTCGTCCCGCTAGAGTTACTTGAACAAGCCAGAACTACGCAGATGATGTTTACTGTGCTCACTGCAATGGTTGCGTCGATCTCATTGCTAGTCGGTGGTATCGGAATCATGAACATCATGCTCGCGACTGTGACGGAACGCACTAGGGAAATAGGTATTCGTCGAGCATTAGGAGCCAAACGTCGGGATATCATTCGGCAGTTTCTGGTAGAGACTACGGTCTTGAGTTTGGCGGGCGGTGTATCAGGAATCTTGATTGGATTGCTTATCGTCCCAGCCGTCGAAGTCTTGAGAGATTCAGCCAATTTTTGGTTCGCAAAACAGATGGCTAGCCTTCCCGATGTCGTGAGAACGGTTCAGCCCGCAGTCGAACCGTGGAGCATCCCAGGATCCTTCTTTGTCTCCTTAGCAGTCGGGTTGGTTTTCGGTATTTATCCAGCTATGCGGGCCGCAAAAATGAGCCCGATCGAAGCCCTTCGTCACGAATAGACGAACAGCAGGCGAAAACTGGGCTCGGGTCTCGCCAGACGAAATGCGAAGTCCCGCCCCACGGATCGATTACGTGCACATCGGATCCATCTAAGTTCATCGTGAGTGCACGTGTGTAAAACGCAGACTTATCTCCCGTAGCGTGCCATCAAACGACGAAAGTCCGGTGCAAAGCCAATTTTGCCATCGGGACCCAGGGGAAGCATGACGCCAATCTTTTCTAAAAAACGCCGTCGCAAGTGATGTGAGTGCATTAGTGGGTTTCCATTGTGCTAAGGCTCTCTATTTTTTTAGTTTTTGGCGAATGCGTTCGGCCATACGTTCGAGGTCAACGTCCTTTGTGAGATCCTCTTCTGTTTTTTTGCAAGCGTGCATCACGGTCGTATGGTCGCGACCACCGAAGTACTCACCTATATTTTGAAACGACACATCGGTACATTGACGCATCATGAGCATCGCGAGACCGCGAGCACGCACAACACTTGATTTGCGACCGGGGCCTCGCAGCAGCTCCATAGTGATTTGCATTTCTCGGGCTACTGCCTTCGCGATTTCCGAAGTGGATGGAGCCTTCGCAATTTGTGAGTCCACGAGCTTGTCAATTAGACGTTCAGATTCTTTCTTGGTACGGCCTGGGGCCACACGGTCTTGGTGAGACCATCGTATGAGAATACCTCGCAGTTGCAACGGAGACATCCCATCTTGCAATTGAGATCCGATCGACTCTAGGTCTTGATCGCTGATTTCAATTTTAGAACTAGAAGCCAAGAGCCGCAGCATTTCAAATCGACTTACGCGAGAAGGAAGGGATATAGGCAAGCTGTGGCCGCCATTGAGGCGGCTCGATAACGACAATCGCAATTTGGGTACAAGGGTTGCTAGCTCCGTCGCCGTGGCGATGATTGCTCCACCATCGCTAGTCAAACGCTCAATCGTCGAAACCATTTCGTCCTGAGCAGCGGGCTTGGTCGCCAATTCGTGAATATTGTCAACAACCAAACAACTGCACTGTCGATGAAGCTGACGAAATCGTTCCATGTCGTCCGCTTCGATGGCACGTGTAAAGGCTTTGGCAAAGTCAGATCCACTCGTCAAAGTGACAGTTCGGCTGCTCGATTCGTTTGTCCATCGTGCCGCGATTGTCAGAGCCAACGCCGTTTTACCTGACCCGCTTGGTCCGTAAAGGTAAAGCGGCGATCGAGGAACGAGTTGTTCGATTCCGAGTGGTGAAAGGCATTCGACAACGAGTTGATTTTCGGGGCCTGCCACGAAAACGTCTAGAAGAGGCGTTGCGCCGATGAGGCTTGCAAAGGAACCTTTGCGGATCCGCGGCTGCTGTAACGCAATGACTGTTAGCGAATTACTGAGCAAATTCATCGGTGCCGCGTTTGGAAAACTTCTAAGCAGAAAGCGTTATTCTGCGGTATCTAAGTAGGGATCCTGTCCCATCTCCCGTTGAATCTTAGTTCGTTCTTTCTCGTGGTGCAGCAATGCCATCCGATCTCGGAAGTGTTTCCGCTCAACTTTTCGCTGCGCCGCCTTGAATTGTGCTGCTTGTCGGCTGAGTGAGCCACCCGAAATTCCCTTGGACTTTAGTTTTTCTGCCGGTTTTGTTCCTAGTCCATTCCTAAGAATATCATCGTCCATGGACAAATATTGTCGGTAAGTCCCGGGGTCACCCTGTCGACCACAACGCCCGATCAATTGCCGATCGATCCTCGCAGCGTCGTGTAGCTCGGTACAAATCACCATCATTCCACCGATCTCGCGAACGTCTTTTTCAAGCTTGATGTCGGTACCGCGACCGGCCATATTGGTTGCGACCGTGACTTGGCCGTAACGCCCGGCGTTGGATACAATTTCAGCTTCTCGTTCTATTTCGTGCGCGTTGAGAACCTGAACTTGGACGTTTGCCTTGCGAAGCATGTCGGCCAAAATAGCGGATTTGTCGATGGAGCGAGTGCCGATCAGCACCGGTCGCCCCTGTTCGTGGACCTTCAGGACTTCTTGGACGATGGCTTGGAATTTTTCCGTCATGTCGCGACAGACTACGTCGGGGAGTCGTTGCCGTTTGGGTGGGCGATTGGTGGGAACTTGTACCACAGGGGTTTTGTAAATGCGACGAAGTTCGCTTGCACTGGTTGCCGCAGTACCTGTCATTCCAGCCAAGTATCGATATCTCAAGAACAGATCCTGAACGGTGATCCGCGCGGCTTGTCCAGTCGGAACGGTAACTTCTATTTTCTCTTTCGCTTCGATCGCTTGGTGGATGCCATCCCGCCACTTGCGCCCTTCGGCCAGTCGACCAGTGAATTCATCGACGATGACTATTTCGTCGTCGACGACGACGTACTGTCGTTCAAGATGAAAATCGCGATGTACTTTGATTGCGCGTTCGATGTACTCGTACAAATCGACTAGGGCTGCCAATCGGATCTCTTCGCTTCGAGGAATCGATCGCACGAATTGACGTCCCTTGGAAGTCAGCTCAATCTTGCGAGTATCCTCTTCGATGGTGAAGTGTTCCTTTAAGACAAAAGACGGAGCATTCTCAGCGGCCCACTTGAATGTAGCGATCACCACTTCACGGGATTCGTCGCCGAGCGAACCGATAATCAATGGCGTCCTCGCTTCATCTATCAAGATACTATCGGCTTCATCCACTAGACAGAAATGCATACCGCGTTGAACGGGTTGCTCGCCAGCCGACGTCCAACGTTCTTGCGATCCGCTCCCAAGGAAGTCATCGATCGCACGTCCTTGTGCTCGCATGAGCAATCGATCGCGCAAAAAATCGAATCCAAACTCTTTGGCCGTCCCGTAGGTTATGTCAGCGGCATAAGCCTTTCGGCGTTGGTCTTGATCGAGCTGCGTTAAAACCGTGCCAACTCGCATACCGAGCAAGTCATATAGCGGCTTCATCCAGTCGGTATCGCGTAGGGCCAAGTAGTCATTGACGGTGGCAAGATGCGCGCCCTTGCCAACTAACGAGTGAAGTGCCAAGGGTAAGGTGGCTGTCAGCGTCTTCCCCTCGCCAGTTTGCATTTCAGCAATGCATCCATGAAACAAACAGATTCCCCCGAGAATTTGTGCATCGTAGTGACGCATGTTGAGAGCCCGCCGTCCGGCCTCGCGTATCAGTGAGTACATTTCAGGCAGCAGAGTCGCAAGAACCTCACCACTCTTGGATCGATAGACTAGCGAAAGTGCTTCCTTGCGCAACTGCGGTTCAGTCAGCTCGCGTCGATGGTTTTCCCACGCGTTTACGGCCCGCGTTTGCTCCAGCCACTGATTGATTTTGTATTGAGCAACACCCGGTATGGACCAGCCTGAGGAAACGTGCGGCCGACTAGGCAAATGTAGTTTGCGATCGCCACCAGCTTGAGCGATGCCGGATTTAGTGGGTTTGTCTGGTGCAGGATCAATCAAACTGGACATGGATTATTCGTTGTAAGTCCCGCATACCGGGCGGGGTTTTTGTTCGGAAAATGGTCGACTGCTGTGCACGCATGCACATCAGCGACGAGGGTGCTGGATGGGTGCAGGATACATGCATTCCTATTGTAAGCATCGCAGGCGAAACCGTCCGAAGTTTCGTTCTCGCATTCGAACCAAACCGCTTAGGTTTAGGCTTTTTGTACGCGAAAATCCGGCTGAGGTAGTTTGGGAAGGCTAGGAAGAATATACCGCAAGTTCTCATTTATCCTCAGTTTCCAGCGAATCCTGCCGATCCAATTATGCGAACGGTACGCAAGCCATCGCTCAGCGAGAAAGAAATTATGAAAAAAAACCGAATTAGACTGACCCTCGTCATTGCCTCACTTTGTGGAACTGGTAGTTCCGTAAACGCATTGGCGCAAGACTACTCCTCTTCTGGCCCCATCTCGAGCATTGGTCGCATCGGTGACGGCGGCGGACAAGGATCGGAAACTGAGGCTGCACTTGGACAGGACGCTCGACCAGCAGCGTTTCGTTCGAATGTCGTCGCAGACAATGGGATGGGCGAAGCCTATTCCAACAATGGAATGAGATTTACCTCCTACGGTTCAACCGCAGTTGGCCCCTCCGCAAAAGTCGGTTCGTGCGGAGCTGCTACGTGTGGCACGTCGGCAAGCAGAATTGGTAGCTCCGATCGCTCCGCAGGTTGGTTCGAAAGTGAAACCCTTCTCTGGTGGCCCAAGGGAATGGGCGGTGGACCGCTGGTCGTGGGAGGAAACAATCCTACCGTGCTTCCAACAAACCCTTTGGCAGGCGGTCCCAACAATCTAATTGGCACTGATATGCTAGTGGGAATGAGGCTCAACCTGGGTGTTTGGACAGATTGTAGTCAAAACTTCGGCGTTGGAGCTCGCGGCTGGGGACTTCTCACCGATGGACCCACCAGGAACTATACGAATGGTGGCAATTCGACCGGCATACCATTTTTCAACACATCGATTGGTGCGTCTGATACTTTCCTAGTCAACGTGAGCGCTGGTGCAAACGGTGCCAATACAGGCACCATCCAAGTCAAGAGCGACGTGGATCTCATCGCAGGCGAATTGTACGGCCGTTCGTTGTTGGTGCGAGACGGTTCCAGCCGTGTCGATTTGCTCGGTGGCTATACGTTTGTTCGGCTCGATAGCGAACTTGGTCTGACAAGCCAGTATACTGACGGGATTACCAACACGATTCAGAACGGAACCGTGATTACCACCCAAGATTCATTTGGGACGAAGAACCAGTTTCATGGCGGCCATCTTGGCTTGCTAAACGAAGTCTCGAAGGGTCGCTTTACCTTCTCCGCATTGGGTAAAGTCGCGTTGGGTAATGTTCATCAATCCAGTACTATCAGTGGTCAATTTACCGAAGTTGCTCCCAATCTTGCGAGGAGCACCGCAGCCCGAGGTTTGTTTGCTCAAAGCAGCAACAGCGGGACAATCAGTCGAGATCAATTCACTTTCTTGCCTGAAGCAGGTGCCAAGATGAAATATCAACTTGGACGCGCACAGCTTGGCGTTGGGTATACATTGCTCGTGTTCCCTAGCGTTGCGATGGCAGGCGATCAAATCGATCGCAATGTCGACATCGGCAACATCGGTGGCCCGATGGCTGCACCAGCAGCGCGACTGGTCACCAACACGTTTTTTCTGCACGGTCTTGACCTCGGCGTAACCTTCAAGTTCTAGAGTCAGTTTGTACCGTTCGAAAATTTTCCAAATGCGTTCATCTCCTCATTCGGGGATGAACGCTTTTTTGCAACTCGGATCCGAAAAATCACAATGGTTCCTAAACTAATAAATGACGCAGGTCTTTGGTTGGATCGGTTTAGTGAAGTCCTAGATCAGTGGGAGTCTATTCTTATTCAAGTGCAATCGGACTTCCTACGTGGCGACTATTCCAACATTGCCAGTCTGAGCAAGGTCGGAGAGGAGATCCACGCGACGATTCAAAGCTGCAAGGACGACCGACATCAATTGCTTCGTCATGCAAAGAGTTTAGGCTACTTTGTGCATAGTCTTAAAGAATTGTCTGTCCAGTTAGACACACAATGGCCCGCGCTTTGGACACACCGAATCGCAAACCTAGAATTCCAGTTAAATCGAATCCAACAATTGAGCATGGGATTGTGGATTACTGCCTTTCAATCCAAGTCCTTTATCACTGAATTACTTTTAATTCTATCAACAGGCACTACGGAGAGGGCGACTTATTCGCCCAATGAATCCGATTCGTACGAAGGCGGCTTTCTCATTAACGAAGCTGCTTAGCGTCGGAGAATGGTGGAGCGCCCGGTTGATCGAAACAAAGCCGCTACCAAAAAGCTGGCAGGAATTCACGCATGAGTTTATTTAGTGCAATTCAGGGTTCGGCAAACGCGCTGCGTGTCAATCAGCTCGGTTTGCAGGTCGTCAGCAACAACATTGCTAACGTCAACACTCCTGGCTATCTTCGTCAAGAGTTGGTCCAAGCTCCTGCACCGGGTTATAAATCCGGCCAACTAATCATTGGCCAGGGTGTTCAAGCTGTCGGGATCCAACAAAAGCTCGACTACTTTGTAATCGACCGACTTCGGCAGACACAAAGCCAGCTCTCTTATCAAGAACAGATAGAAGGCACGAATGGCCAAATCGAGAGTCTGCTGAACGAGCTTTCCGACAAGGACTTCTCATCCAATTTAAGTCGCTTTGCCAATGCCTTTCAAGATGTTGCAAACCAACCCGGTAGCGATTCCGTCCGTTCGCTCGCTATTTCCAGAGGACAGGAACTGGCTACTCAGTTAAAAAGTCTCTCAGGTAGCGTGGATGACATTGCAAAACGAAATCAAGCGGAAATTTCCTCTGCTGGTTTTGATATCAATCGTATTGTGCAAAGCATCGCTAAATTGAATCAGCGGATTGTGGAAGTGGAGGGAGGTGCACTCTCCAATTCCGATGCTGTTGGACTACGAGACGAACGATTGAAGGCGCTCGATGAACTCGCATCCTTGGTCGACATCACTGTCTCTGAGCAACCCACCGGATCGGTCACCGTTTTTGTAGGTGGCGACTATGTAGTAAGCAACGGAATCGCTCGCCCAGTCAAAGCTAGTTCGACGTCCGGAGAGGAAAATAACCATCTCGAAATTAGATTGGCCGATACGGATGTCGCTTTGAACATAACCGGTGGCAAAGTAAAGGGCCTTTACGAATCCGCCAACGCCGCAACGTCGACAGGATTTAAAGGCAAACTAAACTCGCTAGCGGCCGATGTTATTCGGGTCGTTAACCGCCTCCATTCCCAAGGGCAAGGTACGAAGGGGTTTGGTATAACGACTGGCGAGACGGTACTGAAAAACCCCAACGTTCCTATCGAGCAATCCAACTCAGCCTTGAATATCGACAACGGCTCGTTCGTGATTGAGGTCACGAACGTAAAGACAGGTAAAACAAAAACGATTGACATCTTTGTTAAACAGCAGGGGCTCGCAAGCGATACAACCGCACAGCAACTGGCGACCTCGATTGATGCTGTCGACGGACTTAGTGCACGAATCACCAATGACGGGCGGTTCGAAATCAAATCGGACTCGGAAGCCGTCCGGTTCAGTTTCGCTAACGACACCAGCGGCGCTCTGGCTGCCCTCGGAATCAACACATTTTTTCGTGGTGACTCAGCGGCTACTATCGAAGTTCGACCAACCATCATCAGTGACCCTTCGCAACTTGCCACAAGCCTCAAGGGTATAGGCAATGGAGCGGACAACGCGATAAGAATGGCCGAAGCCTTTTCCAAATCAACGGAGCTACTTGGCGGGCGAAGTATTAACGCACTCTATGGCGAAATGATTGCAGGTACCACACGCGAAATCAATTCCCAAAAAGGTGTTACGGATGGACTTAGAAACTTCCAACAAACGCTTGAGGCTAAAAATCTTGGGATTTCAGGGGTCAATCTCGACGAAGAGGCTGTCAAAATGTTGCTCTATCAAAGAGCGTTTCAAGCAACTTCCAAGCTCGTTTCAGTCGCGAAGGAAATGCTGGATACCTTGGTCAATATTATCTAGTACACGAAACCGATTGAACCATGCTTAGTTCCTTTTATCCAGTTGTTGCCGGGCGTACGAGCGATGCACTTGCACGCTACCGTTCTCTCTACCAAGTTCAGGTTAGCAAACTCGGAATCGAACAGCTCGGAGATCAATTGAGCTCAGGAAAACGCTACAACCTGCCGAGTCAAGATCCTACAGCGGCAATCCGAGTCATCGGCATCCAACGCGATCTCGAATTTCGAGACCAAACGCTCCGAAATCTAGACTCTTCGCAAGGTTACCTCAATGTGACCGAATCGACGTTGGGCAACGTTCAAGAGGTCATGACTGAAATGCGAGGCCTCGGTGTGGAGAGCGCAGGCAACGTCAATAGCGACGAGGAGAGAGCAGGCTGGATTTCTCAAATCGACGCAACCATCCTTCGACTCACTTCTGCTGCGAATACTCGATATCAAGATCGCTACTTGTTCACCGGCGGAAGAGTCGATATACCAACGGTATCGAACGAGAAAAGTACGGTTCAGTTTACTGGCAATGATCTCGACCTCATGACCATTGCAGAGTCAGGCGAATACATTGCTCACAATGTTACCGGCCAAAAGGCGTTTGGCCTTATTTCCGATAGTGTTGTTTCGCGTGTTGATCTAAATCCAGCAGCCATCGGTCAAACACGTCTTGCGGACCTCAATGGGGGGCAAGGAATTTCGCCCGGCGCAATCCAACTGTCGGATGGTCTCGAACGTGTGACCGTAGACCTTACAGGTTCAGATACACTCAACGATGTGATGGAACGAGTAAACGGAGCAGCACCCTTAAGCGGTCGCCGTGTCACGTTCAGTTTGAATGGCGGATCCATAGTGGCTGCATATGCCGACGGTGGTCCAGGGCAGTTGCGCATATTGGAATCCGGGACGGGCCGCACGGCTTCCGACCTAGGCATTCTGGCCGAAACTCCATCCACGCCGGTTCCGATCACGGGTTCTCCACTCGATCCTGTCCTTCGGCCGACGACTCTCCTTTCGCAGCTTAACGGCAATACCGGGTTCAACGCAAATGATGGAATTCGTATTACGCAAAATGGCAAAAACTACAATATACTGGTTGGCAATGCAGTCACACTTGAGGATGTGACAAATTCCATCAACAGCTCAGGTGCGGGAGTTCTCGCAGACATCACTCCCGATGGACAGAGTCTTCGCGTGCGCTCGACCCAAAGTGGTGGCGACTTTTCGATTGGCGAGAACACTGGCGATCTTGCAGAACGGCTAGGGTTGCGAACTTTCCACGGCGGGCTTCGTTTGGATCAGTTAAATTTCGGCCAAGGAATATATCCTGCCGATGGTCCAGATCTGTCCTTCCTGCGAAACGATGGTAGTGAATTCGCGTTGGATTTGGTCGGCACGTCAACAGTCCAGGATGTACTTGATCGCATCAACAATCACGTCAGCAATCAAGATCCCGCGACAAAGATCACGGCCAGTCTGAACGCCTCTGGAAATGGGATTACGATCAGTTCTTCCGTTTATGTACCCAATCCGCTAGGGCCTCCACTGACGACAACGCCTGGTCCAATCACGGTTCGTAACGCAGGCAGCAGTCAAGCCGCACTTGGGCTTGGTCTGATTCCCAAAGGAAGTTCAGAGGTGGTAGCGTCTCTTGCGGGCACGACTTATACGGTCATTGGCAAAGACCCGAATCCGCAAGAAGTAAAAGGGGTTTTTAATTCGCTGATTCGCCTTAAAGAAGCCATCACGACCAAGGACACCGCTGCGGTCGCACGTGCCGTGGGATTGGTCGATGCAGATTTGTCGAGACTTTCGTTGAGCCGTGGTGCGCTCGGTGTTCAGCAGCAACGCATTGACGACCTGAAGAGTCTGCAAGAAGACAATAAGGTCGAGATGAAAGCAGATGAGTCTAGAAACTTAGATGCCGATTTAGCCCAAACTATTTCTGAGCTTCAAGCAAGACAAGTTGCATACGAAGCCAGCTTGAAACTCCTTGCGGGCGCCTCGCAGTTGAGCCTGTTCAACTATGTTTGAGCACGCGTAAGATCGAAGTCTACTACCGCGAGTGTCTCATCCGGTCATCCGGGGATGTCCTGTTTTTGTGGCTTCGAAGATGGTATTCTGGCAAATGTCCAGCAGGTAACGATCGAGCCACTCATGCGAGCCACGATTGCTATCGGGACAGTCGTCTACACTGACGAATACGACATTTACGCTCGTGTGACTCAATAGGGCTTCGAACACCACACTGTGAACCCTGGCAACAAGGAATACGCACGTGACGATGATGGTGATGGATTTTGCGAAGTTCACGTCAAGTAGAACGCGGCTTCCGTCCGGACAAGCCGGACGGAGAGCGAAAAAGCGTCGGAGGCTATTACGGTGTAGTTGCCAATTGTGGCCCCCACTGGGACGAGCCCAGATGGAAGGCGGTACACCGATACCGCCAGGGTCATGCCAGGTCGAGGACATCGAAGTTTCCGCCTAGAGTTAACTACGCTCGGAGTAATGATATTGCGACATTAATTGTTTCGCCGACGCATGGCCAATTGAGCCAAGGCAATCGCTTCCAGTAAATCCCCTGCGAGTAAGTCCTCAGCTTCGGATGCGAATTTCTTCGGTGCATCGGACTGAGACTTGCTCGCGATGATCGGACTTTGCACTAGCGGCTTCACGGTACTATCGTCCAGACTAGCGAACAACTGGTCACGAGCTTGGTTTACTTCAAAATTCTCATGGGGCAATCGCTCAGTGCCGACGAAACTTGGACCTGTGACATCGAATTGAACACTTCTTGGAAAGACCATGCTGGTATTAAAAAATGCTAGGGGCTGGCTCAAGCTGCCAACCATCTTTCGCACGCCAACATCAAGTGTTGGTGCCATAATATCGTTGTCTTCGTGACTATGCTCCAAACCTAACTTGTGCCCTAACTCATGAGCGACGACCGACAGTAGATCCATGGCACCGCTGACCGATGGATAGGTGCTGCCCAACGAATCGAGTTGCCAACCATATCCAGCCGCATCGCGATCGATCCAGACATAGTTCGTGTCTGAAGCGATCCCTAACTCGTCGCCCGATAGGTCAGCAACCTGGAAATGAATCTGCTGCAATTTGCTCACCGCTGACGCATCGACTCCCGTGTTACTCCAGTAGTTGATCCCCTGGTCGACCGCTTGGTTCAAGGATTCTTGGGTAAGTAATCCTCTGCGTTTGGCCAGGGCAGTTCCGCCCGATGCCAACAACGGTTGAGCACTCGTGTGGATAACAATGCTGCCACCTGCGAGAGCGGTAGTAGGATTAGCCCCATCGGCTGCCCCCATCATGTTGTCGTAAACAACGCCATTGCTTTGGTTGTTGTTCCATATCTTGATGCGGAATCGGTCAACATCACCGCCGCCGTTAACTTGACCGTCCCAAGCCGTGAGTTCGAAGCCATAGCTTCCGGCTCCGTTAACCGTACCAACTCCTCGGTAGCGAGCCTTAGCACCGGAGACCACTAACCACTCGTAGCTCGTGCTCTTGAAGTTAAAGTTGGCCAGCTTGAACTGGAACTCCGTATTGCCCGTCGGGACGTTGTTCCCTTTGAGATACTTGGACTCAAAGCCAAAGTTAGCCTTGCCTGTCAGCGCTGGGTTCGCTGCGAATGCACCAAGTGGTGAATTGATCCAACCACCGCCAGTAACAAATCCGGCACTGGGGTCGTAAACCACGATGTACTGAAAGGTGGACGTACCGAATCCGGTATCGTCATCCGTCACGGTTAGCGTTACCGTGTAGACGCCAGCAACCGAATACGTGTGGCTACCGATTACAGAACCTGAGCCATTCGTCTCAATAACAGAGCCTGCAGTCGTGCCATCGCCCCAGTTCCAGGAAGCAGTATGCGTATCGGCGGTACCTGGATCAGTAAAGTTCGCACTCACGTTGATGAGTGTCGTCACTGCCTTCGGGTCCACCGGTGCGGTGATCGCCCCCACAGTCGGCGCGACGTTGGTTACCGTTAGCGTCGTTACGGGGGAGTCTACTACATGAGCGTGCGCATCATCGACTCGAACTCGGACGTTGGATACCGTTCTAGGCCCATCGTTGATGCCAAGAACCTGAAGCTGAGCCCACGTCAATGTCGGACTTACGCCGCTGGCATCGCCGAACACTCCGTCACCGTTCACGTCCCAGGAGTAGGTTAGGATATCAAGCGGATCGGGGTCGTAGGAACCGGACCCATTGAGCATCAAGGAGCTGCCTTCAGCGATTGAATACGGACCGCCTGCGTTGGCAATGGGTGGCTTGTTCGACTGAATCAAGACTACGTCGTTCCCTGTGCCGCCGTTATAGATAACCGCGTACTGTTGGCCAGCGAGGGTCATAATCGAATTGCTAAACGCGCC
>JAYVBW010000165.1:0-7594 GCA_043750255.1 Pirellula sp. | reverse complement strand
GCTAGACTCTGCCTCAGTTGTAGGCCGGTTAAACGAGCGAGTCCGACGCGTGGCGGCCGATTGCGGACTTGAGCGGCGTCACTATAAAAATGATCAAATACGAAGGCCGCTACAGCTTCCGCATCGTCGCCCACGCACGACGCGGGATCGTCCTCCGGCATAGTGTCGGAAATCAGTCTTGCAAGCTCCGTTCGGCTAGCATCGCCAGCAAGAGGTTCAGCATACTCTTTTGTGCCTCCCTCCCCTTTTTCGCCATGGCACGATGCGCATTTAGCTCGGTAAATTGCTTCCCCTTTCGCCAGTCGCTGCTCGTCGAATGATAAGTCAGCAGCAGTTATCTGGGGCGCAGCGACGCCTGAGATCAAGATAAGTATGCATTGGAAGCGATTGGCTTGATTAAAACTCATTAGTATTCCAACTGGGGAAGTCGGAGAACCAGGAACTGAACAGGAATCGATCGCGGGGTGGGACCCAAGCCTTGCAAAAATATGCGGCAGGGGATGGCGAAACCAGAAATTTACGTTATTCCCATTGTATACGATCGGCAACAATGGCAAGGGATGCTAAAGACATTTTTAAAAAATGAACCGGTGGGAGTTAGCCAATAGGATTCGATCGGACCACCAATTCCATGTTGGATTCTTACCAAGGCATGCTGAAGAACCCTCCAGAGAGCCCCTTTGCCCTCCAGCTAGCCGCTTTAACCCATTATCCCCAAACAGGAGCTCAACTAAATGGGCGCGACACTCGGAAGCTTTATGGGTGTGCAATTGGCTAGTTGGTTGGGAAGGCAGCGTAGTTATCTTCTAGTCGGCTTGTCAGCAACGATACTGACGATTGCGATGTTCCGGTGCACTGCCCCGTTACATCCTGCAACGCTGCCGGTCTATTTTCGTTCGCTTCCAGTTCTCGATAGCAACAGTTGCCGCAAGTCTCACTGTTTCTTCGAAAATCAAAAGTGAAACACTAGCATCTAGGGATATTCGAATTTGGTTCCATGTGACAATACGACCAGCCGGATTAGCAACAGCAGGTCCAAAAATGGCTAGCCAATACAGATACTCGAAATACGCCCAACAGGGGCCTAGCGTGACTGTAAGTAAAACTGCAAGCATCCAAAGGCCAGGCTCGCTGCGCCACTTGCGAAAACACGCGACGTAGATGCCGAGGTTGAATAGCATTAATCCAAACAAGATTGCAAAGCCCAATCCTAACGCTAACGGTAGCACCATGATTACTAGGCCGGTAATCATGATCGCACGTCGATGGCGAACAAAGCGGTCAATGTGGAATTCGCTCATTAACAGCATATGAAGTAACGCGATAGATTAATGCTTTCTGACATGGTGTCTTCGTTCCGCAGGTTCAGGTTGCGAGACACCCTGGTTTCGTCTACCACCTACGTCCTAGCCAACGCCGGTTGTACGGGTTAACGTATGTGCCATTCCGGCGAGTGTAACCAGTAACGTACGATGTGCGGGGGCCACCGTTAAGTAAGCCTAAGTAGATATCACTGTAGAAGACTGGATTCATACGACTAATCGCGTTGGCTTGCTGGACCGAGGCTCTCGCAAGTTCGGCACTACGATACTTCTCCTCCCTAGCTATATTAGCGGTCTTCTCGGATTCAGGCTTTTTGTAGTAACCAGAACTTCTGGCTTTCCGATCGAGCGTAATTTCACGGATCTCTCTTGCCTCGGCAACAGCGTCAGCCACGAAGGCATCGTCCTTGAGCAATGCTTTTCCATAAGCACGTCGAAGGTCCGTTCGATTGTTGAACGACATTTCCGACATCGGGAGAATAAATTCTTTGCCACTAGCGAAGAACGTGACTTCCCCTTCAGTGATATCGATAACGGACGCGGTAAAGGATCCGCCGTTTTCGGTGGTCCATTGGCGTGCATGAATAGATACCTCGGTAGCAAACGAGACTGACGACAGCAAGACTAGTACTAGGAAAGCGATTTTCATTTGAATTTTTTTGGCTGGATGAAACTGAATGGCGGGGAACCATCCAAATTAGTTTCGACACCACCTCCTAACGTGACGATTTTTTTTTGAAACCGCAATCGATATTGACCCGCTTTTTGTAAAAAACCAGTTAACAGCTACTCTCTGATGTCAGTTTTGTTTCTCTTTTGGTGAACGATAGGGGTGCAAACGGAACGAAAATGCCATCGCTGCACAACCGCAACAGGCGGCGATCAAGCCTGCTAAAGCAAATCGAGTCAACGGTCCGCCAGCATACTCCTCATGGCCACGAACCTCGCCCTGGAGCATCGCTACCCAATAATGAATAGTCGCGGTCACCTCCTGGGCTTTTAGCGGCCTCATTCCGCGATGTTGCCGCCAGCACTTGCCTTTTACACGATCCTCTCAATCACCCCTCTCTTTTTGATTGTCACGGCCATAGTGGGGTTCGTTTTCGGAGAAGAGGCCGCGTCGGGTCAGCGGTTCGCGTAAGCCCAATTGGAATAAGGTTGAAATCGGGTTTCGCCCCACTCTCGTATGCCCCAAATGTCCTCTAGTCTGTTATAAAAAGAGCATTCATTTCCTTCAGAAAGGTCGAAGATTTGCCACCTACTTTCGCTCACAAACTCGTCCTGATTGCCATTAGCAGCGGCTGGCTAAGCTTGGCTTACGCTGAGGACGCCGATTGGCCGGTGTATCTCGGTGGTAAAGAGCGCAATCTCTATTCGCCGCTCGAACTGATCAATCGCGAGAACGTCTCCCAACTAAGTGTTGCTTGGACCTACGAGACTGGGGATGCGGACGAATATCAGGCGAACAACCTCATTATAGACGGCTGGCTCTACACGCCGACTCAGTCGCGCAAGGTGATTGCACTCAACGCGGCCACGGGCGAGGAACTTTGGAAATGGGATCCCACAAACGAACACACGGAACCCGGCCGCGCGCGACAGCGAGGTCTGGTTTACTGGGCGAACGAAACCGGCGAGGAGCAGCGATTGTTCACTGCGGTCGATGGCTTACTTTTCGCGTTAGATCCGAAAACCGGAAAAACAATCCGAGGTTTTGGTGACAATGGCTCGATCAATCTTGGCTCGGGCCTGAACACGCCCGGAGTCGCCTACAAAGACGTCTTGATCGTTGGCGGAGTCGGGGGCAAGGGAGCGGTTCGGGCTTTCGATGTCAGGACGGGCGAGCAGCGTTGGATCTTCCACCTGATCCCCCGGCCTGGCGAGGTGGGTTACGACACCTGGCCGAAGGACGCCTATGAAACCGCCACCGGTCTGATGCCCTGGTGCGGCCAGTCGCTGGATGAAAAACGGGGCATCGTTTACGTCGCGACCAAGACGGCGGAGCCGGATTTCTATGGAGATAAACGACATGGGAGGAATCTGTTTGCGAACTGCGTCCTCGCGCTGAACGCTGCCACCGGAGAGCGGATCTGGCATTTTCAAATCGTGCATCACGATCTGCTGGACAAAGACTTGCCCTGTGCGCCAGTTCTCTTGACTGTCAACCACAGCGGAAAGCAGATCGATGCGGTCGCACAGGGTACCAAACACGGGCTGCTCTTCGTGTTCGACCGCGTCACGGGCGAACCGCTCTGGCCGATTGAGGAACGGCCGGTTCCACAATCCGATTTGGTCGGCGAGCAAGCTTGGCCGACCCAGCCGTTCCCCACCAAGCCACCGCCACTGATGCGGCAGCTCTACACGCAGGACGATGCCTCGAACATTTCGCCCGAGACCCATCAGCTGACTCGCGATCGGATTCTGGCCGCGCCCAACTTTGGGCCTTTCCCGGCGCCGAGTCTGAATGAGACGGTGATGTTCCCGGGATTCGATGGTGGAATGGAGTGGGGCGGCGGCGCGGCTGATCCTGACGGGATATACTACGTCAATGTCAATGAGATGCCGTGGCTGCTGCAAATGATCGAGACCCGTCATGCGGATGGTTCCAGACTGATACCGGGCGAGCGCGATTACATGGTCTTTTGCGGCGTCTGCCACGGCCTGGAGCTAAAGGGCAATCTCGACCTGAAGTTTCCGCCGCTGCTCGACATTGACAAGCGAAAAACACGCGCCGAGATTGAGCAGATCACGCGGAAGGGTGGGGGACGGATGCCCTCTTATACCAGCATGCCGGAGGCCAAGCGCTCCGCGATTCTCGACTATGTACTCAAAAAAGGCGCACCGCAGACGACAAAAAGCGATGAATCTGTGAAACGCGAGGCGACATCTGCAGACGCTGACGACGAAGGACCGGGCTATGCCTTTGGCGGATTCCGTCGCTGGCTCGACAATGAAGGTTATCCCGCGATAAAGCCGCCGTGGGGCACTCTGAACGCTGTTGATCTCAACACGGGCGAGATCAAATGGAAGGTTGTGTTAGGCGAATATCCCGAACTGACAGCCCGGGGAATCCCGCCGACCGGCACGGAGAACTACGGCGGCCCACTGGTGACGGCCGGAGGCCTGATCTTCATCGGAGCGACCGCTGACGAAACCTTTCGCGTGTTCGACAAGGAGACCGGTGAGATTCTTTGGAAAACCAAACTGCCGTTTGGCGGCAACGCCAGCCCGAGCACTTACATCGTCAACGGCAGGCAGTATGTAGTCATTTCATCTGGCGGAGGCAAGAGTGGCCGGCCACGCGGCGGAACTCTGGTGGCGTTTGCTTTGCGGGACTGAAAGGGAACGCGTGTATGGTGAAAAAACTCCCGGTGACTCGTTCTTGCCGGAGCGAATCGCCTCCAAGAAATTTGACCAGTGGTTGGAACGGTCGGGTTCGGTTTCCTTTGACTGTGCGAAGGGCTGCTTCTCTCGTTGGCGGAAGGCCTTCCAGGAATTACCACTGATCTCCAGCCAACCATCAGTTCCATAAAAGATATTACCGACCTCGTGGCCCGAACTCCCTTCTTGGTTCGTATAACGACCGCGAGTTTCAAGTTCGATGATCTTGCCATCGGCATACGTGAAAACGGCCGTCTGCGTGTTGGGAGTTTCTTGCATCGTCCGGTCTTGGCCATAGACCTCGACGCCACCGTAAACCATAGTGCCAGAAGTCTTCCCTTCATCCTGTGTGAATCCGAAAATACCGCCCGTCGAATATGCAGCGACTGGATGCTCGTTTTTATTCATGCCCCAACGCGCGATGTCGAGAGTATGTGGCCCCGTATTGCCGGTATCACCGTTACCGGTGTCCCAATACCAGTGCCAGTTATAGTGACTGCGTTTTTCGTTGTATGGGCGTAGTGGAGCTGGACCAAGCCATTGATCGAAATGAAACGTCGACGGCGGCAGGCTGTCTTTAGTCATGCCGTAGGAATCGCGAGCTTTAAAGCAAAGGGCTCTCGCCATGTAAAGTTCGCCGATGCCACCGCCGTGAACAAACGCGATTGCCTCCCGCACATTTTTCGACGAGCGGTTGTTGAGACCCACTTGCATCCGCAGGCCATACTTGCGCCACGCTTCGATCATTTTACGTCCCTCCCAGATATTGTGCGATGCAGGCTTTTCGACGTAAACATGCTTAGGCCTCGGTGGATAGGCTTACGTTGATCGAACTAGGTGGGGTACTGGAAGGTCTCGTTAGCATAGACTTCCAGAACACGCGAGTCAACGAATTCAGCTCATTGGTTGCTACCTTCTGCGAACGAACGTCACTGATTGGAGTGACGAAGACCTGTGGAAGGCCTACATCCAGTTAACAGAGGCAGAAGATGCATTCCGAATCCAAAAATTGGATTTGAGCATCCGCCCGGTTTGGCATCAAAAAGAAGAACGCGTTCGAGCGCACATATTCGTGTGCTTCTTGTCGTTCGTACCTTGGAAGACGCTTGGTCAACTATGCTAAAGGGCGGGGTTGGGAGACGAGCCACGTCGAGTTATTTCGGAACTGTCGGAGATCCGATTGGTAGAGGTCGTCCTTCCGATCGATGCCGGGCGGGAAATACGCAATCGATGCGTGCAAGACTTACGGAACATCAGCACATTCTTCTCGACAAGCTCGGCCTCAGACTGCCCACTCGAATTCGCGAAGGCAAAATGGTGTGGAAACGAAAAAGCCAAAACCAATGTTTTCATTGTTCTGTCGCAAGTTGTTGGGGAAGTTGGGTTAGGCACTCCTTGATTTGTATCAAGTTGGCTTATAGACAGTGTCGAATAACTACAAGCGTCTCTGATTCGACCTGAAACTTGGTGTCCCTTCTGGAATACTCGATGCTTGCCGTTCGCCAAATCGAACTGTCGAAGGATATCGAGATCTTTCTGCGTCTTCCGTGGTCATTTTATGCCAACGATCCGAATTGGGTCCCGCCGCTACTAGCAGAGCTTCGAAAGCGATTCAATCCCCGCAAGAATCCATATTTCCAACATGCCCAGGCCGCCCTGTTTTTGGCCGAACGTGACGGGAATCCTGTGGGCCGCATCACGGCCCAAGTGTGTCAACTAGCCCAGAAACATCAGCGCTCCGGCGATGGCCACTTCGGTTTCTTCGAATGCGAAGCGTCGCAAACTACCTCGGATGCACTCTTCGCTGCCGCCGGTTCATGGCTGTCCGAAAAGAAGATGACGCGCATGGTCGGGCCATTCAGTTTTTCCATTTATGATGAAGCGGGCTTGCTTGTCGACGGGTTTCATCGGCCGCCGTTCATCTTAATGGGACACAACTCGCCATCCTACGAACAACTTTTTTTGGGTTCCGGACTAGCTAAAGAGATCGACGTCTACGCATACTACTTAGACATTCGCATTCCGTATCCAAAACGCATTCAACGGGTCTTGCTAGCGACCGCGCAAAACACCAAAATCCATTTGCGAACCGTGAACAAGCATCGCATTGAAGAAGACCTGAAAAAACTGCTTGAGATTTTTAACGAAGCATGGGCCGATAACTGGGGCCACGTCCCGATGACCGATGCGGAGGTCGGTGAATTGGCAACACTTGTCAAACATCTGTTTCACACTGACTCGGTGATGCTGGCAGAAATCGATGGCGAAGTGGTGGGTTTTATCGTAGTGATTCCGAACTTGAACGAAATGACACGAGACCTGGACGGTAAGCTGTTTCCATTTGGATGGCTTCGTTTGTTGTACCGGATTAAATTTTTGACGTGCCGTACCATACGCGTGCCGCTAATGGGTGTTAGCAAAAAATACCATGGCACTCGTACAGGTGCGTCAATCGTCTTCGCGATGATCGATCGTTGCCGGCAAGCGAATGTTGCAAAAGGCGTGACGCACTGCGAGATGTCTTGGATATTAGAATCCAATCTGTCGATGCGAGGCATCCTGGACGCGTCAGAGTCAAAACTTGACAAGACTTACCGGATTTACTCGAAGACACTTTCTGCGTTGAGTGCGAATCGATGCCAAGAGGAGTAACGGCGGGGAAGCGGGGTCGTGTGAAGTAATTGGCCGTTTGTCTTACTTCGATTCCTTTCGTCGTGATTACTATTCTTCGAGATTAGAGAGGGCAACTCCAATGGGGCGTCCGAATGTACTCCTACTTCTCGCTACGCGGCTTTTCAAGGACGAACTGCGTCTGCTGTTGAGTACTGCTGGCTAAAAGAAGGTCGACCATGCCGGAGAGTTCACGCGAAGTGAGGGCCGCGTGGGTCGCG
>JAYVBW010000164.1:0-2440 GCA_043750255.1 Pirellula sp. | reverse complement strand
TCGACCGCAACTAAATCAGCCAAGCCATCGTTCCAAGCGACTCCACGTACATCAATCATTTTGCCTGCGGCAATCATCGAGCCATCGCCCGGCGCAAAGATTCGGCTGTTGATCTTTATATCGAAGTTGGGATCGCTATTGTCGAACGTGTACTCAATGGCAGTTCCCGGCTCGATTCGCAGCTTGGGAGTTCGATAGTCAGGGATCTGGAAAAAATTTGACGTTTCCGACACTTCCAGTCGCAACTTCGTCAGCCATTTGACTTGAACGTTGCCATAGTAACCCGGAACCACTAATCGAAGTGGTCCGCCATGAACAGTTGGCAATGCAGTTCCGTTTAGTTCGGTCGCAAGAATGCCTCTCGAAATGGCTACATCGAGCGGAATACTCTTTTCATAATCAATCTGCCCAGTCTTTTCAGGCTGGTCAGCCCCCTCTGCAGTCAAGTACTTTGCGTGCTTGGACAAGGTCACGCCCGACGCTTTCAAGAATTCATCGATACGCACACCGGCGAATCGAACATTGCCGATCCCACCTTTGTTCCATGGTGTTCCTTTGATCGGTGAAAGCTTACTAAACTGAAAACGAAAGTTGCCGGAACATTGCAGTACCATCTCGACTTCCGTCTTCGGCAGCTTCGCCAGTTCCGCTAGCGGATAACGTATCGGTTTGTCTATAAGCCCTGATAGTTCAAGATCACCCGACATTGCCCTCGATTGCATCCCCTCGAGATGCTTTGCTCCGTGATGATTGCGGACGAACAATGCAGAGGATGGAGTAACTCGACTCGCGGCTAACAGACTGTCCGGTGTCTCAAGAACCAATGGGTCCGATGTAATGATCCTTAGGCCTAAGTCCTTGCCAGACGGCATGGACTGTGGCTGGACTCCCACGGCGTTTGAGATATGACTTAATGCGAGACCTGTTGCACTGGTTGCAAGAAAACTGCGTCGATCCATTTTGTGAGGGCCTGGTCAATAGTTGTTCGCGGGGGATCTAGCCAAAATTATTCATTGGCCGTAGGGCACAAGCCCAATGGCAGTTACTTTGACCTGTAGGCGTTAGTCTCGGGTCGCGTACAAGTGACAAGGCAAGCGATTCAGGCCCGGGGCTAGCGCCCACCGGTTCACAAAATCGCAAAGTGGGTGCCATTCGGCTAGCGTCTTTCGGCTTACTTGAGTGGCCAAGCGTCGAGCCATTCCAGTTTTGTTTGGGTTGTTTTATAGTCGCGCAACAAGCGTTGATGCATGTCCAGCAAATGCCCTGCACCGTAAAAAATGGCTAGCTTCTTCTTTCCGGCTTTTATTTCCTTTTCCATGACTTGAAACGCTTTGGTGTTTCGCTCCGTTAGCAAGGTGCTTTTGCCATTCTTGTCCGCCATGCCCGCCATTTGACTATCCATGGATTCAAATTGTTCGGCCATGACTCGTCGCAGTTTGATTGTGTCTTTGGCTAGGACGGCTGCAATCAATTCAGCCTGCTGCGTTGAGCCTTTCTTGCTGTTTTGGGCTGCCAAGCCAGCTCCCATCATACGAGCAAACATTCCTATGAAACTGTCGCCTCGTTGTTTCATGTCCTCGACGAAATCCTCTCCGCTGATGTCCGCATGAACGAAATTGGCTGGGCTGTAGTCCACTTCGTCAAGTTGAAACTTTAGCTTCAACACATCCTTCATGCCTGTTTGCAAAGCACCCAATGGATTGAAGCCACCGCGCTCCGCTCGCTTATCTGGTTTGTTTGCAGATGGGTCAGCGACCAATTCATACAGCATCGCATCGTAAGCCTTGAACCTCTTGTTCAGCTCTTGATAGTACTCCTTGGTGCCGACGTGCACGGCTCCGATTAAATCGACATACGCACCTTTGAATTCACCCTCGTCGAACGAGTAGCGCGCGATGGCTACCTGCAGCGATTCGGGATCGCCCTTGTCGGATTTCTTGATTCTCAAAAAGCTCGGTCGCTCTGCTTCTTCTGTGCTTACATTGGAGTCCGGTAATGTCTTGGTGCTAAGCACTTTTTCCTGCCCAAATGCGGAACGCGGCAGATCGAATAGCCATGCGGCTGCAACAACCGCCGCCAGCGTGAAGACTCTATCTATTTTCATAAGCGATCAAATGTTTCGCGTTGAAGTGAAAAATTACACAAAGTGGGTCAGCGGCTCCGTCCGCTGACAAGAACAACTACCTGCGGGCGTAGCCGCGGGGCCACCAACGTGACCCGAGCCCCGCCCAACAAAATATATCCGAAATCCTGGCAGGCGTCTCGAAACAGTTCTTCGCTGACCTGGCATTCCCAATGCCGGAGCATCGTATCGAGATAAATGAAGTGTAAAATTCGACATTCCTATTGCTATTTTAACGTAGCGCCAATAATCGACGCCATGGTCGAACTATCGCGAAAACAAAGGGAAATGGAGAAACGAACCTCGGTGATACTTCGA
>JAYVBW010000163.1:0-2127 GCA_043750255.1 Pirellula sp. | reverse complement strand
CGGAGGAGCACACGAGCATTTTTTGGTGCGATTTTGGAGCGATATGACGGCGGGTGGTAGAGTTAATTGGGCGACCGTTGGGATTGCTGTTTTGACAATAGTGGCCGCGATGGGTTTTCGTTTTCTCAACAATCGTTACAAGCTGGGCCTACCTGAGTTATTGCTCGCTATCGCCCTGTCAGCCTCGGTTCTCTTTTCTTTGGACCCAACGAAAGGTTCCGGGGTAAAGCTGCAATTAGCCATACCTCGCTCGCTCCCGACGTTTGCATTCCCGGAGATCGATTGGGGTCTAGCGAGAAACCTTTCCAGTAGTGCCGCAGCAATTGCCTTTCTAGGGCTTTTGGAAGCGGTGGCGATGGCCAAATCAATCGCTTCTAAAACTGGGCAAAAGCTGGATATGAACCAGCAATGCCTCAGTGAGGGACTTGCCAACATGGCAGGAAGTTTCTTTCGCTGTTTTCCAGGTTCTGGCTCACTGACTCGATCCTACATCAACCACACATCCGGCGCTGCAACGCAATGGTCAGGAGTGATTAGCGCACTAGGAGTCGCCGCGACCATTCTAGTTCTAGCTCCTTTTGCCCAATACATTCCGAAAGCGGCATTGGCTGGCGTACTGATCCTGACCGCTGCTCGCATGAACGATCTCAAAACATTGGGCTATTATTTGAGAGCGACGAAGTTTGACCGCTGGATACTTATTGCAACGGCTCTGTCCTCCATTCTCATTTCGGTCGAGTTTTGCATTTTGATCGGCGTTTTTCTTTCGTTCGCATTCTACGTCCCTCGGGCAGCCCAAATCAAAATGAATGAACTTACGGTCACTAGTGATCGTGTGATTCGTGAAGTTGTCTCGTCGGACATCCGTTGCTCCTATATTCGCGTTTTCAACTTTGAAGGTGAGATGTTCTTTGGTTGTGCTCCGGAGTTAGAACGACAACTCGATTCTATTCTCGAAGAAGCGCCCGAGAGTCTCAAGGTCGTTATCCTCCGACTCAAACGAGTGAACAATCCCGACGCGGTTTGCATGGATGTACTACAACGCTTCGTCGAGAAGATGCATCAACGCAACGTTGTGATCATGCTGTCGGGTATCAGAGAAGCCATGGCCCAAACGCTAAAAAACGTTGGCATTACGCAGCTCGTAGGTCAAGAGAATATCTTCCGAGAGGAATCCGAAATATGGGCTAGTACCGTGACGTCCATGAAGAAAGGCTACTCGCTACTTGGAAACAGCCATTGCGAACATTGTCCCAATCGAGCGATCGCCCGCGAGCAACGCACCGATTGGTCTTACATGATCTAGCCACGTAGGTCTGGCTGTCCTCAGCCAGACAATCATCAAACCACGTAGGTCTGGCTGTCCTCAGCCAGACAATAGGCATGTCTAATACAATACCAAACGTGAAACGCCGAGCCAACTCGTGGAAACGACTTGCGACTCTGGCCTTCATCACCTACCTAGGAGCGATCGTCCTATTGATGTTTTTTGAACGCTCCATTTTATTTCCTGCCCCTGCGGTAACGATTGGTTTTTGGCAGGCAGATAGGTTCGGAGCCAAAGAGTTTACTATCGAGAGCGCTGACAAGACGAAAGTCCATGGTTGGTCTTTTGAAAAAGCCAACTCCAAGAAGACACTTGTCTTTTGCCACGGAAACGGCGAGACACTTGGTTTGCTAGGTAGAGAGCTTGTAGAGATTCGGGACCGTTGGAATGTTAACGTGGTGGCATTCGACTTTCGCGGCTACGGACACATTAATTCCGTATCGCTTTGGGAAAAAGCTTTTTGACGCTTGCCCCAGCCCGCAAAAAGAACTGTTAACGATCCGTGGTCTGTATCACAATGATCCGTGGCCTGAAGAGTTTTGGGATGCGGGCAGGAAATTTGTAGACGAGCTGTAAAGTTGAAACGATATGAAACGACCAAAAACAAACGGATTGCCCGAGTTGGAACGACTTGATTTCGATTGGGATGATTCGGCTGAAATTCCACCTGCGACAGAACTGATTTTGCAGGACGCAGATCGTGTCCTGCAAGCTTATTGGGATCAGTGGACAAAGAAGCCGATTGAACAATACGTGGCGTGCGATTTTCGTGACGTGTGGCGTGCACTAACAAAGCTTAC
>JAYVBW010000162.1:0-3377 GCA_043750255.1 Pirellula sp. | reverse complement strand
GTCGACTCGGTTCTCGACCTGGACATAAGCAAACAAATAATTGTGGTGGATGACGGCAGTTCGGACGGAACTCGAGAGACCATCCGTGCTTTACAAGGGCAGCAAGGAATTGATGTCATTTTCCACCCGCGAAACCAAGGCAAGGGAGCGGCGATTCAGACTGGAATTCAGCTTGCGATTGGAGACATCGTAATCGTTCAGGATGCCGATTTGGAATACGACCCGCAAGACATTTTGAGAGTGATTCAACCCATACTCAACGGGGAGTCAGATGTCGTCTTTGGCTCTCGCTATCTTTCCAATTCTCACCAAGATCAGTCTGCCGTGCACCGCTTTGGTAACGCTTGTCTAACAGGCTTTAGCAACTGGATGACGAATCAACGGTTAACGGATATGGAAACCTGCTATAAAGCATTCCGACGTGAGCTTATTCAAAGTATTCCTATCGAGCAGAAAAGATTCGGATTTGAACCGGAAATTACAGCCAAACTAGCACGGAAAAAAATACAAATTCGAGAAGTTCCAATCTCGTACAAAAGCCGGTCCTGGGATGAAGGAAAAAAAATTGGAATTCGGGATTTGATCAGCACACTGTGGTGCATCCTACGATATCGCTTTCGCGACTAAAACCCACTTGGCAATTAGGTAATAATGTCGGACAACTACCGCAGCCGCTTCCTAATACAATAAACTCGCTATTTCTATGTCCGACACACCTTCAATACCAACAATACCTGCTGCTCCGACTGCCCCATTGCCACCGCTGGACGAAGTCCCGATCGATTCCATTTTGATCGTTTCCTTTGGCGGACCTGAGGGGATGGACGATGTAATGCCTTTTCTTGAGAATGTTTTGCGTGGAAAAAACGTCCCGAGAGAACGCATGCTAGAGGTTTTCGAGCACTACAAGCAGTTTGGCGGCGTCAGCCCAATCAACGAACAATGTCGGCAGTTAATTTCTGCGATCGAACAGGAATGCAATCGCCGAAATCTGGGCTTGCCAATCTATTGGGGCAATCGCAATTGGCACCCGATGTTATCCGATACACTGAGAACAATGGCAACAGAGGGACGTAAGCGAGCCATTGCATTTTTCACATCCATGTTCAGTTGCTACAGTGGCTGCCGCCAATATCGAGAGAACATTGCAGCGGCACAAACCGACGTTGGCAGTAAAGCTCCTTGGGTCGAAAAGATTCGTAAGGGCTTCAATCACCCTGGCTTCATTGCTGCCCAAAGGGATTGCTTGGAACAGGCACTTGCCAAACTGCCTGAGGAAGTAAAGGCAGATACGCTGGTGCTCTTCTGTGCGCATAGTATTCCGAAGACCATGGCGAACAATTCGCGGTACGAGGAACAACTTCGCGAGGCTGCCAAACTTGTTTGCGACGCAGCGAATCATGGTCCATGGGAGTTAGTGTTTCAAAGTCGTTCGGGCCCGCCGCAGCAACCGTGGTTGGAACCAGATGTTTGCGCCCGCATCGAGCAACTACACTCCGAAAAAGGCATCAAGCATATCGTGGTGCAGCCGCTCGGCTTTATTTCCGATCACATGGAAGTATTGTTTGACTTGGACCATGAAGCCGCAGATCTTTGCAAGGAAAAAGGAATTCAGTTTGTTCGTGCGTCAACCATCGGCGTTCATCCTCGTTTCATTTCGATGATTGTAGATTTGATCGAAGAGCGGATGTCTTTGGATACCGAACGTCCCTATATCGGAGGATATGGCCCAAGCCACGATTTGTGTCCAGCCAACTGCTGTCTCTATCCACAAACGGGACGCAGGCCGGGATGAGCCGAAAGTAACTGTCGGCTCCAATAGCGCGAGGAAACGATCGCGGAGCGATCGGCCACAATTGAGCCACAATTGAGCCAATTCATTTTTCGGAGGCTCAGTTGACTCTTCTGGGGAACAATGGGACTCTTCGCAACAATCTCGCGATCGAGTATGATATCATTCTAAATCCTTCCATTTGTCATTCGTAGATTTTAATCGTCATGTTCTCGATTCAAAGCTTTTTTAGTCGCGACAATAAGTTCTTTGATTTGTTAGAGGCGAGCGCCGCAGAAACGCTTGCTTTAACTCACTTGCTAGTTGAATTACTCAAAAATCGCGAGCAATCGCAGCCTCTCGATGATTTTGCGAAAGCCCGAGGCAATGACAAACTCATCACCGATGAGATTAGCCGCGAGCTGGTAAATACGTTCGTAACTGGACTTGAACGCGAGGACATCGAGATGCTTTCGTATGCTCTCTACAAAACTTGCAAAACGATCGAAAAATTCGCGGAACGTTTTAATTTAGCTCCACAGAGATTGGAAGGCGTTGATTTTTCGAAACAAACTGTCCTGATTGAGCGGGCAACGGAAACGCTGGCCGAAATGATCAGTCAGCTTCGAAAGATGCCTTCGTTAGAAAAGATGAAGGCTTTGAATGATCGGATGCAAGGAATCGAATCCGACGCGGATGACGTGATATTGAACTTGTTGGGCGGCGTTTACGGTGGCCAATATGAGCCGATTCAAGCGATGATGGTTCGCGACCTTCATGACTTGCTCGAAAAAGTTATCGATCGATGTCGCGATGCGGCAAACGCGGTCACTCACATCGTAATGAAGAATTCCTAGCCAGTAGCTACTATGACTCTCATTCTCTTTGTGATTTTGGTGGCACTCGTCTTCGAGTACATCAACGGCTTTCATGATACCGCCAATTCGATCGCTACGGTCGTATCGACCAAGGTCCTCAGCCCTCGACAAGCAGTGATGTTGGCGGCGATAACGAATTTGCTTGGGGCTCTTTGGGGCACTGCAGTTGCTAAAACAATTGCGTCCGGCTTAGTCGATACAAGCGTCGTTACTCAGGAAGTCATCTTGTGCGCTTTGATCGGCGCGATTTTCTGGAATTTAGTAACTTGGTATTGGGGGTTGCCCAGCAGTTCCAGTCACGCGTTGGTGGGTGGCTTAGTCGGTGCGGCCGTTGGGGCCGCTGATCGTTGGAGCGTCGTGATTTGGTCGGTACCGAACAAGGAACATTGGTATCAAGGTAAGGGGCTACTATGGAAAGTCGTTGTGCCGATGATCGCTTCTCCTTTTGCTGGCTTTGCGCTCGGCTTGATCATAATGACAACTCTTTATTTTGTCCTAAGACGTTGGAAGCCTCGTTGGGTGAATGCGGTATTTGGCAAACTGCAAATTGTTAGTGCAGCCGGAATGGGCTTTATGCATGGAACCAATGACGCTCAAAAGACAATGGGGATTATTGCATTGGCATTGGCTTCGGGGACGGACGACGGCCTGCTTCGAAATTTGCCAGATTGGCTGTCGTTCCTTAGACTTGAGACCCACGGAAAAGAACTTGATATTCCCATGTGGAT
>JAYVBW010000161.1:0-2919 GCA_043750255.1 Pirellula sp. | reverse complement strand
GAGTCCCATTTGAAGCTTCGATGCGTATTCGTTCGCATCTTGCCCCGTTGGGAATTTGATGCGAAACGCATCGATGCCAACGGAATTGAGTTTCTTTGCTAGTTCATCGGCTGCGCCGTTTCCGGCTTCGTCGTTGTCGTAGGAAATGAGAATACGTTTGATATTGCTGTTTTGAATTGCATCGAGCATTTCATCGGTGAAGCCATGCACGCCAAACGCGGCTGTTACGTTGCGATAACCGGCTACCCAGAACGTGAGCGCGTCGATAATCGATTCGCAGAGAATGATTTCTTCGTAGAGTTTGAGCGCTGGTGCGTTGAATATCCCGCCGCGTGGTCGCTCCATGTAAAAGTGTGGGTTGTCTCCTTTACCGCCGTTGTCGATCCTGCGCCCGTACATTTGAACGATGTTTCCATCCAGATCGTAAAGTGGGAAGACGATGCAGCCTCGAAGATGCTCATGGCCGGTCTTCTTGCGAAGAATGCCGAGTTCCTTGAGCCGCTCGCGTATTTCTTCGCCCGCTTTGATTTGAGTTGGTGGCAGTCGGTATCCCAACGTTCGATCCACGAAACCGATTTGGAAGGTGTCGATTAGCTCCGGATGGATGAGACCGCGTTTTTCAAGGTATGCCAAGCCGTTGGGACATTGTTTCAAGCGTGCGTTGTAAAAGTCGACGACCGTTTTGAGAATCTCTTGGTCGGTTTGCTCAATCGTAAACGGCGATTCGAGCTTCATCGACTTTTCCCCGTATTGCTTGACTTGTCCGGTTGCTCCCTCTTGGAGCATTTGAACCGCTTTAGGGAATGTTACTTTCTCGGCGTGCATAACCCATTTGATGATATCACCTGCCGCTTTGCATGCCCCGTGGCAGATCCATTCGTTCTTCTTGCGATTGACGCAGAGGGATGGATTCTTGTCGTCGTGGATTGGGCAGAGCCCAATGAGTTCCTCGCCATTTCGATCTTTGAGCTTGGTTCCGTAGCTCTGAATCAGTTGGACGATGTCCGTTTCTCGCTTGATCCTGTCGATTTCTGCTTGGTCGATTCTGGCCATGATTGGTACTCCTTGGGTTGGGCTGGAACTATTTGCGAAATTCCCGAAACTATTTTCTGAGGTCGCAGTAGTTCATGTTCTAGTACATGATGTACTGCATTGCAAGTCACCCACACTTTCTTTTGGATTAACCCATGAACCAACAAGACCTAGAATCGATGCTCCTACCTGAATTACCTGGAGATTGTGGAATGGGCGAACGTCGCGGAATTGTTACTGATGATGGTATGCAGCAGCTTGGCAAGCGGATTGAGAAGTACCGCAAGCAGTCGGGCATCATGCAAGACCAGATGGCCGAACTGCTCGGCATTACTCAATCGATGTATTCACGCATCGAACGTGGTGATGCACGCGTTCATGGCGAACTCATGATTCATTTCGTGAAGATCTTCGGTATCTCCGCTGACGAATTGCTTGGAGTCAAGTCATCCAAGCCAACGGAGGGAACGATTGGCCGTCGTTGGGTCAAACGTATGAGCCGCGTTGACGAAATAGCTAAACGTGACCAAGACGCATTGGCCCGAATCATTGATGCATTCCTTGAACGAACGACTAAGAAGGTCGCTTCGTAGTGCAACGGTTCGGGCTCGCTTGGTCAGTCACCGCGTTCGGTCCTTACGATAAAAAACGTGTCGCCGGTTGGGCGAGCGACACGTTTTTCATCTCCAGGCCCTACCGCTACCCGTTAAGACCTTTTGAATGTTTGGCCTGTTGGGTCATCGGCAACCATCACGCTGGTTGCTACCAACGGTTTCGCATTTAGCAAGGCTCATCCCGACCGTTAGCAAGGCCATCTCGATTTGGACGATGAGCGAATCCATTAGCGAGACTCGTCTATCAACCCGTGCTCGCATGTGGCTTTTCTTGCGGCGAACTACTGGCTTTGAGTGAGGCAGTGAGCAAGTCCCCATCGGCTGCCGCTGGTTTGCAGCCGTTCTGGTAAGGTTTTGCCGATATGCGATCCGTGCGGGGAACCATGAACGTCTACTGGCCAGGGTTCTCCGCTGCGAATGATGTACCTTGTTCGCAGTGCCTCACTGCGGAACATCATTCTTCGCTTGCGTAAGCTCGCACCCAAAGCAGCCATCCTGCCGGTGATTCCCAACGTCCAACAGCTAAGGTCCATTGGGGCATGTACTTCGATCGGGGCCGCTATCGCCACTTCTCAGCCGTGATCTGCGGGCGGAACTGCGCTTTGATGTACGGCGAAATTCTTGACCCCAACTTACCGTTCTTAGGATGCAAGACACTTAGGGGGTTTGGCATTGAGAACTGGCCCTCCGGATCGCCGAACATCACGCTACGCCGCCGCCTTGCAACAGGGCTGGCCTGTCCCGCTCGGGCCTTTGGGGGCCCGAGCTACTACACTCTTTAACCGGAATTCGGGATCGTCCCTCATCTCAACTCCTGCGGCCATCCTGCCCTGGCTACGGCGTGCGCACGGTCCTACGGCATCCATGCCTACGGACACGCGGGGGGCAGTCGCGATGATGAAGTGCCTTGCGTTGGATGCGAAACATGGCGTGCCAGAGTTGCCATGGATGGAAGCGGGGCTCTGCGGTTCGATCATCATCACTCGTGCCCCTCGCTCGTGCTCCGCCTACGCGGGCCGGGACTCGCTAATCGCTCGGTCTGATCGCCCTCGGCTGCGCTAGAGCGATGAGATGGCAACTGCATTTGGGATCGAAGGTTAGTTGAGATGGAGAGAGCGTTTGTTGTGTCCGCTCTCGTGCCGATGGCGATCAGACCAGCATCCATGCCATCCCGGCCTTACAACGCGTGACAACCGATGTTGTACTTAGTTGCATAATGCTTCACGTTGTTTGCTCGCGAGATGGATTGAACATGCGTTCTAGAGGTTCGCAG
>JAYVBW010000160.1:0-4272 GCA_043750255.1 Pirellula sp. | reverse complement strand
ATCGTGTGCAAGTTGCACTCGGTCAGCAACTTTTCCTTGATCGTCGTTTTAACCCCTTCGCCGAACAGCGTGCCGTCCGGCAGAACGATAGCTCCCCGTCCGCCGTCCTTTAGCAAAGTGAGAATTAAGACCAAAAACAGATCGGCGGTTTCGCGAGTGCGGAACTTCTGCGGAAAATTAGTTTCGATGCCGTCCTCTTCCATTCCACCGAACGGAGGATTCGTAATGATTGCATCGACGCGATCCTTGGGAACGTAGCTGGCCAGCGGTTTCGACAGCGTGTTGTCGTGCCGGATGTTTGTCGGTACATCGATGCCATGCAGCAGCATGTTGGTCACGCACAGAAGATGCGGGAGGGGCTTTTTCTCGATCCCCAACACCGAGCGTTGCAACAGCTCTTCGTCATCGGGCGTTTTGACTTGCTTGCGCAGATGCTTGATAGCGCAAGTTAAGAAGCCGCCCGTACCACATGCGGGGTCCAGCACTTTTTCCCCGAGCTGCGGATTAACCATGTCGACCATGAACTGCGTCACGGCTCGTGGCGTATAGTACTCGCCAGCGTTGCCCGCGCTTTGCAGGTCCTTCAGGATTTGCTCGTAGAGGTCGCCGAAGACGTGCCGGTCTTCGGAGCGGTTGAAGTCGAGACTCTCGTTCAGCCGGTTGATAACCTGCCGCAGCAGCGTCCCATTCTTCATGTATTGATAGGCGTCCTCGAAGACATCATGGATGACTCGATGACGCGGACTGGCATCGGGTGAGAGAGCCTTGAGCGTCGGGAATAGTTTGTTATTGATGAACTCGAGCAGCTTTTCCCCCGTTAGCCCCTCGGTGTCCGCGGCCCAATTTCGCCAGCGAAATTCTTCGGGAACAGGGGAACGATACTTCTTGATCGTAAGTTCCCATTCCTGCTCGCGATCGTCGAATATCTTAAGGAATAGCAACCAAGTAAGCTGGCCAAGTCGTTGGGCATCTCCGTCGACGCCGGCATCCTTGCGCATCACATCTTGTATGGACTTGATCGTCGCGGAGTTAAGCATCTTTATCTTATAAAGTCATTGGACAGCGGCGAAGATTGCGAACCGGATCCAGTTCAGAGACAACCACTAACCGGCAGTAGCATAAAGCACCGACTCGAGATCGCGAAGGGCCTGTTCGTATTGTGCCCTGCCACCAAACAAGCGAATGATTTCCACTGGAGTGCCGAAACTACTGAGCGGTTGGACGTTGAGGACATTCAACGTCTCGATCGTTGCAATCCCTTCGTCGGCATACTTTTCGAGCAAAGCTTCCAATACCAATCGAGCTTTATCTACGTACTTGGCGAAGTAGTTTCGCTTCTTTACATTGTCGGCTCGTTCACGACGAGTGAGCGGTGGCTGATCGAATGCGACGTGACAAACCAGATCGAACGGGTCAAGATCCTTGCCGACTTGTTCGGCTAGCTCCTCGAAAAAGACCCCTTGCTGTTCTAACTCACTTAAAACCGCGTGCTTTTGTTCTGCTGTGGTCCAACGCTGCAGGAAAGCTTCCAAGGAAGCGAACTCGTTTAGTACGGTTTTGCGAGTATAGTCCTTTAACGATTCGGTGATTAGTTTGCCGTCGATGCCATAGTATTGGACTCGCTCGGCAACGATCTGGACAGCGACGTCGTCAACATAGTACTTTCGACGTGGCTGCGGAGGATCGACCAGGATACCGCCATTGCCCGTGCCGGTATTCTTGCCCGCTTCATTTTCCGTTGAGTCCAAGTCGATTTCAAAGTCGTCTCCGTCGGTAGTGGTTTCGTTCTCGATGTCACTTTCATCGACTGGTTGGTCGTCCAGCGGGACGGGCGCGTCGCCCGGACCGGGCTCATAAATCTGAACAGGCTCCCCGTCGAAGTTCTTGTCGGCGAATAACTCGGTCGCTTTTTTGAAATCCATGATCGTGAAAAACAGTTTGCCGAAGTCTTCATTGATTCTAGTGCCTCGCCCAATGATCTGTTTAAACTTGGTCATCGACTGTATAGTTTTGTCGAGTACGATCAATTTGCAGGTTTGGGCATCGACGCCCGTGGTCATCAACTCGGAAGTTGTGACGATAACCGGATACTTTTCCTCAGGATGAATGAACTGGTCGAGTTCGTTCTTTCCCTCAGCGTTGTCACCGGTGATACGCATAACATACTTGTGATTTTGAGCGATCAGGTCAGCGTTCTCGTTGACTAACGCTTGGCGCATCCGCTCGGCGTGGTCGATGTCGTCGCAAAAGACGATTGTTTTGTCGAAGCGGTTGGTGGCTTTTAAGAATTCAGTGACCTTCGTAGCGACTAGCTTGGTTCTCTGTTCCAAAACCAAGGTTCGGTCGAAGTCCTTTTGGTTGTATATGCGGTCTTCGATCTCCTGGCCATGTTTATCGGCTTTGCCGGCTTCTGGGCGCCAACCGGTATCTCGGTCGATGTCGATGCGAATCACTTTGTAGGGAGCGAGGAAACCATCCTCGATGCCCTGCTTTAGTGAGTAGGTATAAATGGGTTCCCCGAAATAGTCGATGTTGGAGACCTCCTTGGTCTCTTTAGGAGTCGCCGTCAATCCGATGTGCGTTGCCGCTTTGAAATAGGTAAGGATTTCACGCCATGAGGAATCCTCAGCGGCGATGCCTCGATGGCATTCATCGATCACGATTAGGTCGAAGAACTCGGGTGAGAATTGCTTATAGATATTTCGTTCGTCATCGGTCCCGCTTACCGCTTGATAGAGTGACATGTAGATTTCGTAGGACTTGTCGATCTTTCGGTCCTGTTGAATCGCGGTGGTTAGATCGGCGGTCTTTCCATCCTTCATTTCGATGGTTTTGCTCTTGGGGCTGAGCTTTGCCATTGCTCCCTTAAAATGTTTGAAGTCGTTGACCATGGTCTGGTCGATGAGAATGTTTCGGTCGGCTAGAAATAGGATTCGCTTGGCCGCGCCTGACTTCCAGAGTCGCCAGATGATTTGGAACGCCGTAAACGTCTTACCGGTACCGGTCGCCATGACAAGCAACACGCGTTTCTGTCCGTTGGCGATGGCTTCGATGGTTCGATTGATGGCAATTTCTTGGAAGTATCTTGGTGTTCGTCCACTGCCATCCGAGAAATACGATTGAGTGATAACAGGCAAGGTGGCTTGGGTTATACCCTTGGCTTGGCAGTAGCGTTGCCATAGTTCGGTTGGCGACGGAAACTGATCGAGCTGTAGTTCATGCTCTACGGCACCTGAGGTTGCGAGCCGATCATGGAAAAGGAATCCGTCACCGTTGGTACTAAATACAAACGGTACATCCAGAGTCTCAGCATAGGCAAGCGCCTGTTGCATGCCCGCGCCGATGCTATGGGTATTGTCCTTGGCCTCAATCACAGCAAGTTTGAAATTGGAGTGATGGAATAGTACCAAGTCCGCGAATTTCCGCTTGCCGCGTCTGACAGTCTTGCCCTTTACTAAGACTGGCCCGTCTGTGAAGTAGAGTTGTTCGCGAATTTGACGCTGAATGTCCCAGCCAGCTGTCTCCAATGCAGGGACAACAAATTTGGTGCAGATATCGCGTTCTGTTAGTGAATGCTTTTCAAGCGGCGTCAAAAGGAACAACCTATGGCGAGGGACGATTTGATTTAACTTTCACTGGCCGCAAATCGGTCTGAAGGTGATGCGTCCCATTATATACAGCCCTCAGCCAAAAAGTGTGGGCTGCATTTCAGAGTTGTACGGCGACGATTCTGTGCGATTCGCCAACGCTTTCGTTTCTAAATCGCGACTGGGCCTACCGCATTTTACTCCATGCGCCTACTGAGAGTGCTCGTCAAGTTTAACTACCAACCCAATGCATACTTGTTTGCAATCGCTACGTTGGTCTCGTGAGTACCACACCACCCTTCATCCCCCATCGCCCAGCAGGCCGCACCTATTTTAGTTTTGACAAGCACCATCGACTGGTTGATTGCAACACTTCGTCGCTGCTCGCTGCCAAGGCTTCGATATAGGGCCGCAAATCGGCTCGATTCGAATTGGCGGCTGCGATCATGGCGTTGCGTTGCATCCCCTGTAATCTGGTTCGCCAGAAGGGTGTATGGCGGTAGAACTTTCGAAACGATTCTTCGTCCATCGTCAGCCAATGCTCAAGCGACGTTTTATCATCCAAATGCGAAGGCTCCAATTCAGATGGCACCTCAACGTCGCGTTTACGGTTCCATGGGCAAACCATTTGGCAGACATCGCAACCGAAGATCCAATCCTCCATTTTTTCGCTTAACTCGTTCGG
>JAYVBW010000159.1:0-3301 GCA_043750255.1 Pirellula sp. | reverse complement strand
GTTGATCGAGGCCAAGACGATTTAGCTATCTGTTGGAGCATGACCAATGATTTAGTAAATGACGCTCAAAAAGAATTTCACGCAGTTTGGGAGCGTACCAAGGGAAACGCGGGGTGGGTTAGTTTCGAACTCGACCCGCTTTTGGAAGACCCCGAAGTAAATATGCCGCATGCGGAACGCGTTGCCAGTTACATTTCGCTAGGCAAGAAATGGGCAGCGGGGCACGACAATCGAATGATCAAGGTACCTGCCACGCCAGCGGGACTCGATGCGCTAGAGGAGTTGGCTGCGGCCAGCGTAACCCTCAATGTTACATTGATATTCACGATGCGGCAGTACGACCTAGCTAGGGATGCAGTTTGGCGTGGAGCAAAACGCCGCAAATCGCTCGACACATTCAAAAGCGTCTACAGCATTTTTGTGTCGCGAATCGACCAGTATACGGCGGACAACTGCAAGCAGCTTTCGGCCGAGGCTCAAGGTCAGTATGGAATTCTCAATGCGAAACGGATTTGGACGGCGAACCAAAAATTCTGGAAGGAGCACGCGACACCGCTGCAACAGGAAATCATTTTCGCAAGCACTGGGACAAAGAACGCAGCCGATGCACCTTGGAAATACGTCTCAGCGCTTGCAGGTTCGGACATCCAGACCAATCCGCCTGATACAAACGCAGCGGTGGCGGTCAGCAACCAAAGCTTCACCCGACAAGTTGACCAGATGATTAGCGAATCGCTTGTCAAGGAACTGGACGCAGCGGTGGACGTCCCGCACATGGAAAAAACACTTATGGAACAAGGTGTGGCTAAGTTTGTTGCTCCGCAAAAGCAGTTGCTTCAGACAATTCGAGAAAAGCGTGGCGCGCTGTCTCGCACTTAGTGTGGTCGAGGCACAGCGGTTTCCGCCCTGTTCAGTTCTTTTGTGTTCTCGCAGATACAGGAAGGAGCTCAGAGTGTCGGAAATATTTTTCCCATCTTGCAATCTTTTCATCGCGTGGTAGGATCTTTTAAAGGTGTTCATAACACCGTTAAATAACTTTTAACGAGTTGTTTATGTGGATTATGTCCTTTTTTGTAGTTTTTGCGTTCCTTTGAAGGGTTAAGTAATAATGAAAAAACGAACGGGTTTTACTTTAGTTGAATTGCTAGTTGTGATTGCCATTATTGGCATCCTTGTCGGTCTATTGTTGCCAGCCGTCCAGGCTGCCCGCGAGGCGGCTCGCAGAATGCAATGTACTAATAATTTGAAACAGTTAGCGCTCGGGCTCCATTTACACCACGATACCTTTAATAAGCTGCCTCCTGGGCAGTACAACAATTTTTATGCAAACGATGGTCCGTGGATACGCGGTTGCTGGATTCACCCAGTCTTACCTTACATTGAACAGGGGAATCTGTTCAAGCAATTTGAATCGCAAGTTCAAGGGAACGGTTGGGCACTCTTCGGCAACAATAATGGCCCCAATAAGTCTTCTATCATTCCAACGCTCTTCTGCCCATCGGATCCGGCTAGTCCGAAGACACAGACCCGAGACACGAATGTTGTAAACACAGTCCGAGGTGTGGTACAGGGCCTGCATACGAATTATGTGGGCTGTGCTGGGTCAACCGTATTCGGAGCTAACGGTCAAAATCTGGACGGCATCTTCTTCGTCAAATCGAAAACGCGGCTGACGGATATCAAAGACGGTACTTCAAACACATTGATGCTCGCTGAGATCGTCGTCGTTCCGGACACGGCGACATTGAATGACCTTCGCGGTCGCTACTGCAATTCGTGGTTCGGCAACAGCTGGTTCGGTACGCTTCGCGTTCCAAACACTACCGTGGCTGATACAGTAGGCTATCAAGGCATTAACTTCCTTCCAAAAGCACCTTCCACATTGACGACAAGTACGCCGAACGCTTTCCTGGCAGCGCGAGGGTATCACGCCGGTGGCGTGAATGTGGCTCTGGGCGATGGCTCGGTCCGCTTCGTCAGCAACAGTATCGACGCCGTAACTTGGCGAGATTCAGGCACTCGCCAAGCTGGTGAGGTCACCAACGAATTATAACTAGGTCGAATAAAGGTTCGCAGTACTTCGGTCGAAGTCGACCGAGGTATAATTTCAGTTTTCGATAAACAATCCGATGGAGAATTCAATGCGATTGAAGATAGTAACAGTGTTCGCAGGCGGTCTTCTCGGTCTAGCTGGTCTTCTCGGGCTAATCGTCGGCTGTAGCAATGAGGTAGGACCGAAGAAGTACGATGTGTCGGGTACGGTGAAGGTCGACGGGACAGAAGTTGCGGAGGGGGAGATCGTCTTCCAATCCGACAATCAAAGTATTGGTGCAGAGGGAGGAATGATCAAGGATGGAAAATACGCGTTAAAGGCTCGGGAGGGTAAGAACAAGGTTCAGATTCGAGCAACGCGAATAGTACCTGGCAAGAAGGGACCGATGGGCGAGGATTGGGTCGAGCAGTTTGTTCCCGATCAGTACAATGAAAAGTCTACGCTTTCTGCTGAGGTTAGTTCAGGCAAGACCAAACACAATTTCGAATTAAAGTATTAGAACGATCTCACCTGGGAAAATGACTGGGATCGCTGACGTAATCGCCTGAACCGCCACCTCTGGGATCATACATTGCAGGCCACAAACGGCGATTCGAAGCGTTTCCCGGTTCCCGAAAACCAACGCTAATAATGGATTCTGCTCCATTAGTCCTACTGTATTTGATTATGCGTCGGGGGCAACAACGGCTATTGATCTAAGGACAACCGCTCATCGTTCGATTGCGAGCGAAGAAAATATTGCTGTCTCGCTTGACGTGCAACGGCTTTAGCGATACCATGGTGACCCCTCGCGGATGGGAACTTTACTGTTCTAAACCGTGAGGAAAATTGATCTTTGACAAAATGGTTGGATTGGTAGATGGCATCTTAAAGTTCATCAGCTCAGGGCTGTTTAGTCAGTTTTGGGAGTGGATGGACAATGCAATTAAGTTTGAAACCGGTTCTGTGTTCATCCGCTGGTTTGGTAGTTCGGAAGCTCTTTGGAGTGGAGGTTCGACTAGATTGGCAAGGGATCAAAACTGTTTTCGAACGAGCGCAATAAGATATAGGCGAAAGTGGAACATGTTGGTTTTTGGTTCTGGTTCACGCCAGGATTGAATACTGATGTGGGAAGCTTAAGAGCGGAAGTCAGATGAGAAGTCGATGCAGTGAATGCGGGTGAGAATCGGTATTCACGAGATTGGGTTCGAGTGTGAGATTCCGATGGTCAAGTTACTAAGGGCGCACGGGGGATGTCTTGGTATTGAG
>JAYVBW010000158.1:0-3424 GCA_043750255.1 Pirellula sp. | reverse complement strand
TTGACTTCAAAGTAGCAGGCACACTCCGTGTGCCGTCCGCAAATGGCTGGTTACGGCACATGGAATGTGCCTACTACGTTACAAAGTGAGTGCCATTGGACTATCGCCATCCACTCACTTGGGGAATTTTTTGTTGGCCCATTCGGTAAGCTTCTCACGAAAAATCTTGGAGTTGTGGCGAATGTCCGTCGGCAATTTGCCTGGATATACAACCACACGCTCAACGTCGTTGCTGCGCGGATTGTCCTGCAATTGTTTGACAATGGCATCTGACAACTGAACGTCATTTAGTCGTCGGTCATGAGTTAGCTTAGGCCAAGGTTCAAGAACGATCAAAGGAGCCTGCGAGAATCGATATCCGGTCCCAATTAGCGCGGATCGATACACTTCGGGATGCGAATTGACAATCGCTTCGACGGATTCTGTATACAGGACCCGTGATCCTGTAATCACGCGATGCGATTTACGTCCGCAAAACCAAAACCTATCCTGTTCGTCTAGGTAGCCAACATCTCCCATACGATGCCAGACGTCAGCACCCTCCCTGACTTTGTGAATCGCATTTTGGTCTTCGCGAGTAACGTATTGTTTGGAGACAACAGCACCGGCGACCATCAGTTCGCCAATTTCACCCCGTGGTAATTCCACGACGTCCTCGAGCCTTTCTAGCGGATTGTCATCAATGGCAATGATTCGCCAACGTATCCCTGAGAATCGACTACCGACGCAAGTCCCAGCGCCTTGACGAGTCTGCATGGCGGTTTCTTGCAAAACCGTACGCGATTCGATAGAAGCGATCGGCAATGCTTCGGTTGCTCCGTAAGGAGTATACATGCAACCGTTCACAGGCATCGCTTTACGGACTTGTTCCAAAATCCGAGGCGGCACAGGTGCACCTGCCGATAGAACGCACTCAAGTGATTCAGCTCGACGTCCCGTTTTCGCACAAAACCCGCCTACCTTGGTCCATAGCGCCGGAGATCCGAACGACTGATTGATCTGCCATTGATCGATCGCATCCAATAGTCGAACCGGGTCTACATCAGCGGGGCGAATGGGATTCATGTCCGGTAGAATCGTAGTTGTCCCCATCACGGCATTAAAAAGCCCGAATAATGGAAAGCAGCTTAAATCCCTGCCACCCGGTTTGATGCCATAATGCCCGGCTACCTGATCAATCTGAGCATTGAAGGTTCCATGCGTGTAAAGGACCCCTTTGGGTGGACCTGTGCTTCCAGTGGTAAAGATGATGGCTGCTGGATCGTCAGACTGGGTCGGAGGCAATTTATAGTCGCTTGGCGATTGCCTCTCCAAACGGTCCAAAGTAGTCCAGGGAAGCCCAGGCAACCATCGACCGACTGTCACGTTTCGTTCGGCATTCGGAAATCGCGATTTGAAAAAACGCAATATCGCATGCGCGACTGGAATTGCAATAAAGCCATCAGGTCGCGTTGCGGCGAGGCACTCAATCAAATTTTTTCGGCCCATTCCTGGGTCGATTAGTACGAGTGTAGCACCGGACTTTAACACCGCAAACACTATTGAGATAAAGTCCTCTCCAAATCGGACCAACAAAGCAATACGTTTTCCGGGCCCTATACCCAATCCTTGCAAACCAGCCGCAATCGACGATGAACGACGATCCAACTCCGACATTGAGATAGTGTCGTAGTTGCGATGATCCCGTTGCCTATGCGACCCGCGTGGGGAGGCAATTGCGATCGAGCTAGGAGCAATCGCCGCTTGAACGCTGAGCCTAGCTCCGACATTGGCGTTGAACGCAGCCGATGCGTTGGCTTCTAATGAAATTGGATGAGAATGAGGCCAATCCTCGGGAAGTGCAGACAAGGTATTTGTGTTTACTTAATTTGTATGGGGACTTCGAGAGTTACGTTTGAATCACTAGGTTGCTTCGTCCACGACAACTCGATTGCAGTTTCGCTAAACTTAGGTGGGCCGAAACCCCTTTTGGGATTCTTGGAAAAACCGTAACGCTCTATCGGAATGCCGATAGAACTCTTGTCTAATAGCAGGTTGTCGTTTTCGTCATGATACGCACTAACCGCTAAACGTGTTGTGGATTCTGCATTCAGTTTGGTTTCTTCTGGAATCGCAACCTGGATTTGCCATGATGCTTTTAAATCGAGGATGCCTACCGACTCCTTGGCAATAGCATATTCTGGGTCGTTGAAATGAGATTGGCCAAGGTAAACAGCGATTCGACACGATCCCTTGTTATTGCTAAAGCCGGATACCACTATTTTTAAGGTAACGGTCCGAATGCTATTGTCGCTTTGGCCGGAGGTTTTTTCTGCGGAATCAGAGATTGTTGGGCTGCTAGAAGTGGTTTCGTTTTTTTGAAGCTTGCGCTCGCCTCCAATTTTGCTATTCCAGTCACAGCCGATTGACATGGGGATCGCAAACCAAGCCCCGTACCAGAACAAGTTTAATGCTTGTTCGATGATATGACTTTCGCGATTCGCGAATCCATTTTGGGTCCACATTTTGCCGACTCGATCAAATAAAAACACGGCGATTAAAGACGATCCATTCGACAACTAGCAATACCAGTCCAAACAACAAGATCCAGCGCCACGTTTCCTTTCTCGCTTGAATGGTAGTGCCCGAGGCAGCCACTTTATCGAATCCTATTTTTACCGAATCGGCTACTGTAAGATCGCTTTCGCGGCCAGAAAAAAGATTAACACAGAAGGACTCCACAGGTTTCTCAATTCCTTTGGCGAATACTTGGTAGATGCCAGGAACTTCCGTTTTCGTAAAGTTATAACGGCTTTCATCGCCTCGCACAATTTCCGTCGATTGGCCGTCTGGCGCCATGACTCTGAAGTCTTTGAAACGTTTGGAAAGCACCAGCCCGATCGGCCAGCCCGGTTGAACGGTGGGGGAGGAAGACTCCGTTATACCTCCGCCCAGATACTCGACCATCGAATAGACAAACACTGGGAAGCTGCGTTTAATGCCCCAGTCGGTGTTTACACCAACGCCTTGGCTAGTCGCTTGAACCATGGAAAAACCAAGCACGGCATCCTGGAATGGCCCCCGCGGCGCGATAGCAAAAACAGGCCCGACATTACTTGTCATTAAGACGATTCCTGATTCTCCCGGATCGACGGAACGCGTCTCAACAATACTTACGGAACCCATTTCTAAGAATTGTGTTATTGAATTGGATCGGTTGACGTCCAAAATAAAAGCTGGCCCCTGCGGTTGTCCGAATTTCCAACCGTCACTTTTGGATTCGTCCGAAGTCGTGTTGGCGCTAGTTGTGTTTGCGGTGGTTGGCGGCACACTGCCTAGGAACAACGTATTGCTGGAAGGCATTTTTGTCGGCGAGCACTGGTCAAAAATAACAAGGTCAAAATTTGCGTCCAGAGTCGCTGCTTGATACCCCGGATCGGACAAG
>JAYVBW010000157.1:0-6297 GCA_043750255.1 Pirellula sp. | reverse complement strand
ACCACCTTACATCGCATGCCGACCCAGTGAACATCGTGAATCTCAATCGAAGAACTCTTCTTGGATTCGCGTGACTGTACAACAGTCATAGTGGTTACCAGGCATTCTTGCAGACTCAAGCCTCCGTGCGTATATTCCTTTCCAGGTTTATAGCTGCTACAGCCTGGCGGCAGGGCGAAACTAAGGTCAATATTCCAATACCAGTGGTACAAGTTTTCGTCACAAACGGCTCCCGGCTTGATCGCCGCGCATCTGCCCCAGGTATTGTCCGATAGGGCCGCAGGTAACTCGGTCTTGGGCAGTCCACCTGGCATGAGCAAACAACCATGATCCGTAACAATCTTCACTGTATTCCATCCCGCTAGAAAGAGTTGCGAAATCCTATCGCACGTATCCGCAAGAATGGCCTCCACGTAGCGTCCAAGCGATGCCCCACGTGCGTGTCCCTCCCGGTCGAAGTCGCCGATTTCCGTCCACGCTAACCCGGTTGGATCGCCAATAGCTGACCTCTCAAGAATCTGCCAGCCGTTATCGGTCAGCAGTTTTTTGAAGTGATAGCCACCCCTAAGCGATTGCCCTGTTGCTGCAACAGATGGTTCGAAGTCGGCGTTGACCTCCTGGCCGCGGATCAAATGTTGCATCGGCATTACCGCTGGCTTTGCTGTTGCGGTCACGCTGGGAAGTGCTGCCCACCTTGGCGCAGACTCCACGGAAAAGCCTTGGTATTTAAGACGCATCTCCATTCGGTTAGCCAAGTCTAGCCGCAACCCGTCCACAAAGAGTATGCAGGTACCAGGCTTTGAAGCCTCTGGGGACCGATCTTTCGCAAAACCGCCTGGATATCCAACTATGTCGACTTGCGATTGCAAATGTCTAGCCGCGTCGTCGACCCAGGGCAGGTAGATGGTTTGCAACACCGAGGTAATTGCTTTGTTGTCCTCGATGGTCAGTGTGCACGCCATCGCTTTGAGCGCCGAGTCATCTGCTTTCCAACCGAAGGATTCATAAGCCTTGGCCATATCCGCTGGACCACCGGTAGCCAAACTGTGCTCAGTGATGTTTGCGACTACCGCAAGTTTTACCAGTGCATTGGCAAGTGGCGATTCACCAAGTTCGGACCAGACAGTATCGCAGCGTGCCGACTCTTCTTTTTCAAGTGCAAGGATTTTGACGCGAGCCTCGTGCGGAGGCAGCTTGGCTGCGCACAGCAGCGACTCGCGCAGGAGCAATTCTTTTTGTTCGTTCCACTGGGGCCATCCTGTTTTGTCCTCGAAGAAGTCCAAGGGCATGGCAGTTTTTCGGATCAAGTTAGGCACAAGCGTGTATTTGCGTGGAGCTTCGCAAAATCTGACCCATACGCTGTTCCAGGGTCCTTTATGGTGCGCAAGTAAACTGGCTGCTTTAAGCGGTCCATCCTTTTCTGGATCGATTCCAAGCGTTGACTTGCAGACCTCGACAAAGCCACGCCATGTATTCTCGTCTCGTCCGGCCTTGAATCCGTCACCTTGATCGAGCCATTGCAGCAGATCGCGAATCGGATCGCCGCCAGAGAGCAGCGTATTAAAGTAGTCTTTATCGAGGTGTTTTCCTCGCAGCATGGCGACCTCTTCATCGAGGACGCGATAGAGCGCTAACTGCATTGCATGCTTCGAATCGGAATCTTGCGCAACATCGAGCCCCAGTCCACCTTGGTTCGATTTTAAGAAGGCAAGAATCGTCCAATCCTTCGCATTAACTTGCGACCAAATCACTCCACGGAACTGCAATTCAGCCAGGGGCTTCAAGTGTTCTGGACAAGTTTCCACTGCTCGAAGGTCTTGCCGACTCACGCCTGGTAGGTAGAGAATGGGAGTGAACTCTTCGGGTAGTGAAAAGTCTTTCAGCTTCCTAGCAATCACACACCGTAACCAAATAGCAGGTCCGATACGTTTGTCAGGAGCGAATCCGCCTAGTAGAAACAACTCGGGAACGTCATTCTGCAAGCGGGGAATGATATTCCCCCACTGTCGATCGCCATCCGGCCACAAGATGCACGATGGTGCGAGTTGCACGTCAGGGTTGTGCGCCGCTGCAGAGCGAAGCGCTTTCTTCAGTGTTTCAAGTACGCTCAAAGCAATCCCTGCCTTTGTGCTTCATACCACACGAATGGAGACAGCGTTTTTAATCCAATTTCATCGTTGTTTCGTAAGTAATTTGAGTAGTGCCGAGCACGCATCTTGCGGTTAATCGGGCTATCAAGCTTTAGGCGTCTTATTGTTTTGAGTGCGTCCGACTTCGCTTGAGGGGACAACGCTTTACTTGGGCTGAGCTTTCCATTAGATAGATTCAATTCGAAAGTATCCGCAGGCAGGCCAATGGGGTCCAAGACATCATCGAACTTATTCTTGTTACGGTTTGGGCCGAGTGCTGACAATCTATAGTTGTTCCACTCGTAAGCCTGTCCAGCGTCCTTTGACTTGGCGACAAAATGATCTGTTGAAGCAGCACCTGTTGCGAACTCAAAAAAGATCGCCAAGTACGCGCAGGTACCAGAGTAAGTCTCCCAAAGTTGTTCTGTGCAAGCCTGCCAGCATGGCTTAAACTTAGTCTTCGCTGGTGGAGGTGAATTAAGCGAGAGGCCGTTCTCCTTCAACCAGGCGATTCCAGGTTGCCGTACATCAGCATCAAAGTTCGCGGGCTCAGCTTGCAGTGTGACTGGAATCATGGCAGCCAGCCCTTTCTTTCGCAAATAGATCGCCAACGAAACAAAAACTCATCGGTCGGGCTAAGTGCATCTACAAGTTTTTGATGCATCTTTGAAATAGAGTCCTTCGATGGATTCTCGGATTCCAGAAGCTTGGCTGCTTGCTCAACAAGCTCTCGATATTCGATCGCTCGCCCACTAGGCAAATCAAATGCTTCGCTTTCGAGCCAGGTCGCCGCATCGCCTTGTTTCTCAAATTCGCGTCGCCGCAGCTTGACCGACTTACTCTCGATATCCAGATCAAACCAAGCGTCACGGGCTGCATCAAACAATGGCTCTACCGAGGCCATAACGAGAGGCGAGTGTGTCGCCGTAATCAGTTGCACATCGGCTTTTTTAGCAAGTGTTTCCATAACACGGAGAAGTGCCGGCACAATCGTAAGCTGCCAGCTTGGGTGTAAATGCGACTCGATCTCATCAATTAAAAACGTAATTTGGTGAGTTTCTTTCTCCCCGATCTGTTTGGCCGCTTGCTTATGCTCTTCCCACGCCCAAACCAGGAAATAAGCAAGAGCCATTATGCGTCGCATCCCTGAGGAAGCGTGAATAACAGCAACATCTTGCCCATAAGGCATGCGGACAGTCGGAATGTCTCGAACATCGTCAAGACTGATACGGGTAAAGTCCCCAGGAGTAAGTATCTCATTTGCAGATGGAGACAAGACTTTGAGAACATCCTTCAATTGTTTGAAGGGTAGCTTCTTCTCTTTTTGCCAACTGGCCCAGTCGCGGATCAGTCCGTTGCAGAGCCAAGAATTGCCAGGACCAGGAAGGCCATCCCACACTTCGGTTGGGCTAAAGACATAAGCTGGCGTTCGTTCTTGGACGTCGACTCCGTCTTGCGTTCTCCAGTAATTGCGAGCGGGGTCCCAGACGGCAAAGCTGCCATCAGACATGGCATACAACACGAGTCCTGGGTTCGCCGGTCTTCCTGCTCGTCCTGTCCAAGCTTGCTCCTTCTTTAGAAAGTTACTCTCGTAATCCTCTGGCTTAACTTTTCCGGAGAACGCGAACGCAATTTTGGCCTCTTTTTCATTAATCGCCGGAATAGCCTTTTTGCCACCGGTTAGCTTTGGATTGATCTCCGCAGGCCATTTCCGCGTAAGCGACCACCAGGCGATATCGAGTAAAAAACTTTTCCCCAGCCCATTGTCCCCGGTGAGTAAGTTCAACCGGCTGCCAAACTCTAGTTCCATTGAACTAGCGGGTCCTATGTTTGTAAGTTTTAGGTGCTTTAGCATCTTCTTGTTTCCTGTTCTGGCTTTCGCGTTTGGCAGCAAGTCACGGTGTGGACTTCGTAACGTGACTTTTGCACGGGAACACAATCAAGGTTACAGTGCAATATGGCCGTTACTGTGTCTCGCGTAAGCAACCGAATTTTTCGGATAAGTGCGTCGAGGACTCTCATTGGACTTCTGTATTCCTTCCCGTGAATAACGGAACCACCAATGCTTCAACCTCTTCCAAAAAGTCATTCAAACCGTTTTCCTTCCCATGATCTTTCAGTGTATTGAGGGAAGTCGTTCGCCAGCACTCAGCCTCCCTTTCTCGTGAATCGTTTGATAAGTATTTAAGCACCCTCTTGGGGCTTTTCTTGGCGGTATCATCGCTGCCTGCAGTGAGTTTTTCCGAGTGCACAATCGGATCGAATCCTAAGTTCTGTCGTTCAATTCGAACACGACTCTCTTCAGCGTCACCTACAGGAACAAATCCGGCCAACACCCAAGCTTCGCGCTCCGCATTAGCGAGTCCGATTACAATTCGGACTGGATGGCTGGAAAAGTGCTGACGAGCTTGCTCAAGCCCCTTTCGGCGAATCGCTTGATTGTCCGCATCGCGAATCAGGAAAACAGCGTCCGGCTCTATTACGCGTTGAAGTACTAATACCGCTCGCCTAGCAATAGCCGCATCCGGCTCGCCAGGTTTGCCATCGAAATGACCGTGAATCTTAATGTTCAAAAGTTTCGCAAGACTTGAAATGCTCTTCCATTCGAGTATCCACGACTCACCATTCGCAGTCACGCTTGCGTACCAAGTCCGCATCGCATCCAAGACTCCATCAACCCATTCCACTGACTCAACAACCGTCCGATCGACAAGTTCTTGTACAATGGTCCGATCTGCGGGGGCCTCGCAAATTGTGGCAAGCTTCATTGCTTGCTCTCCTTTACTGTAGCCCATTTTTCGCCAAACATGCTCCACATTTCTCCGGGAGCCATTTCGTCCTTCCACTTCTCAAAGTCGGGGTGGTCCGACAGCTTGCGAACAATCGAGTATCCGTCATCGTCCGCAGATACCAATCGGACTTGTTCGGGTTTGAGACCGTCCAACAAATAAGGAGAATGGGCGCTGGCGATGACTTGTAGGTTCGGAAACTCTTTCATTAGCAACGCGAGCACCTCCAAGAGCTGTTTTTGTGCTAATGGGTGCAAGCCATGTTCAATATCATCCATCAAAAGAATGTTGGGTCGGATGGGTCCAAGAATGACCGTCAACAGACCGAGCATTAGCAACGTTCCTTCACTAGCTGTATGAGCCGATACATTCTTTGAATTGGCAAAATCAAATAACAGAGATTCACCTTGGTAGTTGCGGGTTGTTCTTCGAGGAACCGTTTCATCGTCAATCTTGAGGAATTCGGTTTCAACCCGTCGAATATTTTTCTTCTGAACTCGAATCCGCCTGAAATGCGGTATGAACTTGCGCATCGAGTCTTCGATCTTCTCAAACGCTTCATCGTCGGAGAGTTTCAAATACGCTAAAACCGAAGCCAGTCCGGTTCCGTCGAACTCAACGCGTGGTGGTTGGTTCTCAGAATAGGACTCATTTGCCAAATTCGATGCGCTCAAGTGCAGAAATACCATCGACTTGGCGGTTCGCATTGCCTCGCGACGACTCACTTCGTCAGGAGGTATCTTATTAAAGGTCCATATTCCACTACCCAACCGCTCGCGATCATCTTCGGAAAAACCGAGCAAAGATGGATGAGAAGCGGTTATCCCATACGTTCCGCCTTCTGTTTCACATACGAGGCTAAGATCCCCTTCACCTCCTCGCGTGTACAGCCAGTCACAGTGGCGTTCATAACCAAAGACTTTTGCCGGATCACCATTGGTAGCTTGCGTTGCATAATGGATCGCTTCCAAAATACTCGTCTTCCCGCTGGCGTTGGCCCCGACGAATACCGTCAAGTTGGCAAAGTCAACCTCCTCCGATTTGATGTTCTTGAAATTTCGTATCTTAATCGACTTTAGCATTTGTAATTCCTGGTTTTTTCAGTTTTCAGTTTTCAGTAACCGGGTGCTAACGCACAACGGCTGATGGGCTTTATCAGCCGGAACGCGTTAGCGTCCGGTTTCCATTCTCGATTGTTGTTTCATTTTCAATGTGTAATGGCAATCATTGAAGCGGTCACCGGTGGGTTCTGTGCCGATACCGGCGAAGTCGGTGATGCCGTCCCATGCCCAGAACCAGGGGAAATCTTTTTTGGACCGTTTAGGCTCCTTGCCACGGTCTTTTTCCCATTTGATTTTTGGTTTGACTCGTAGGACGCC
>JAYVBW010000156.1:0-4165 GCA_043750255.1 Pirellula sp. | reverse complement strand
TGGCTCGATCGCCGTCAGCGCTAGCCAGGTCTGTTCGAGCAGTTCCTGCGCCTTTGGACTGGAACGCCCTGTTGCGAGCAAAGGCCACTCATTGTCCGCAACCTCTCTCGCATACGCTCGCGCTGCGGCCAAAACATGGGATGCAGCAGATCCTTTGAAAGCACCGGTAATTCGGAGCACATCGGCCAGTTCATCCGCTTGCCGCTCAATCAATCGGCGGACATCATTCGCCTGGGTCCAAACCACGAAGACGACAAACGCCAGCAGGACGGCGTAAATCGTTCCGATCGTCTGCAAGTAAGCGCCGCAGATTTCATTGCTCTGCAGCGCATACGCTGGAGGTACCACAGCCCGAATCGCCAGCAATCCGGCGACCGAGACGGCCATACTGCACACTACAGTAAGACAGAGTGTAGTTATGGTTCGCATCACATTGTTTCTTCTTACGAGACCTGAAATCCATTGACTCAAATGCGAACTGCCGCTGAGATGCATCTTAACAAATCTTCGATTCTGTTGGGATGGGTTGTCCAAAGTCCTTCAACTTGGTTCTCTCAATCTTGCCTTCAATAGCGCAAACGCTTCGTTTGGATTTGCGTATTTACGACCATCCGAATTCGCCAACGACGATAGTGGTGTCGTGTTTAGTTGCAATCCTACATCGTGCGGACTTTTATTCATTTCAAGATAGAGCTTTGCACCGTGGATATGATCGTTCATTGATCCGGTAACGGACCGATTCAGTGCTTTTGCAAACGTAAATAATCCGCTTGATGGGGCAATACACGTGTCGTACACCGATTCATTTCCATCAGCGTTCATAAACTCTCGAATCGTACTCAATGTTTGCGAGATAAAGGTAGATTCATTTGAGATACCTTTTCCAAACATCAGGCAGGAATACATCGAAACAGTGTTGCACAATATGATGTAAGGAGATCGATTCGAAGTGAAAAGATGTGCAGACCAATCATTGATGGGATTGTCGGCCAACGGAACGCTCGGCAGTTTCCCGATCTTGAGTTTGGTTGCTAGTTTGACCGAAAGTCGAATGATCATCGTTGATTTTAAGTTGGCATCTCTTCGGAATTCGGGAGCATTGCGCTTTCACGTGGCCTTACGTGAACGACTCAAGCGGCCATATCCACAATGATAGCTCGTGGCCTATGAATCCGTCCAATCCCCTCCGACAAGCTGCTTATATATCCACAAAGATGGACCTCCAGCTAGCTTCCCGAATTCAGCAGGATTCATCTAGCACATCAACTGTGGAAGCGTCGTACTCCTGCAGGACCGGCCTAGCCAGCAACAGGCGTCTCCTTGTGCAAGCGTCCGACTCCTCCGACAAGCTTCTGCGATTTCCACAAGGTTGTGCTGGCAGCAAGATTCTCGAATTCGGCTGGATTCACACCTTGCTCATTAAAAGTAGAAATGTCGGCGACTAGTGCTTTCAATTTAGTCGAGGTCTTACCGGCGTTCGCAGGTTCGATAGTAGGAAGCCATCCCGTAAGTACAACTGGACCAATTACCAATGCTGGATCATCGTGCATGCGAGGAATTCGCTTAGGCTTTCACTCGGGATGATGTGGATCTCAACGGCGTTAAGTACCATCATCTGGATAGGGCTTTTTTTTCCGGAACTGTGCTTTCGCATTATTATCCCCTCCTGGCAGTTCTTTTCCCGATAGGCCTTTTGCACATATTTTGGAGCTCGATCGCATTCGCCGCAAAACGATTTCATGACCTAGGTTGGCCGGGCTGGCTAATCTTACTTGGTCTAATTCCCTTGTTCGGTCAAATGTTTCTTTTCTTCACCATCTGTAGTTTGAAGGGAATGCGTGGCCCAAATCCATACGGACTTGATCCTCGTCGGATTTGGTCTGCAGGAATAATTGACGAAATATGAAATCCACCGAAGTCGCGAATCGGGGCATCTTTTTGGGCAAAGTTGAATGGCCGCGAATCGGTGTTCGCCCCTTCTCACAGTTGGAGCTTGTCACCACAGAATCCAAAGGGCACATACCTGTCAGGCGTGTACGCAACACAGATCGAAGCGACGGATCCACCTGCAATGTCTCGATCTGGATCAGTGGTCAGCGTTGCGATAATCCTGCCTATCATCTCGGGAGTAATGCTTTGTTTCGTCACATCTTTTCCCCTGCCACTCAATCTGAGAATTCCTCTGCCAACCAAACTGGCAACTAGCATGGGTTTTAGTGCCTCAATGGTCTTTGCGACAGCGGCTTTGGTTGCCATTGACGCAAGCCGACGAAACTTACAACCAAGGCGTGGCAGCTACGCAGAATGGTAACTTCGATCTCGCCATCACCGAGTTCTCCCGGGCCATCATACAAGACCCGGAAAGCATAGGTAGCTACTTTAACCGGGGATGGTGCTATTCTCGAATGGGCGAACTCGACAAGGCCGTCGCCGACTATTCCAAGGTAATCCGGCTGGACCCGCAAAACGAACAGGCCTATTGCAACCGGGGAGTCACCTACGGCAAGCTGGGTCAAATAGATAACTCTATCGCCGACTTCACTGAGGCGATCAAACTCAACCCCAAAGACGCGATAGCTTACTTTGGCTTAGGTCATTCTCACCAAGATCAGGGTGAACTAGACAAGGCCGTCTTCAACTATTCCGAGGCCATCCAGCTTGATCCAAAATATTCACAAGCCTACGGTAACCGGGGAAAAGCCTATAGCGACAAAGGTGAAATAGATAGGTCTCTCTCAGACTGGGGTGTTAAAAGTTCGGGGTTGACACCAAAAAATGGTGTTGCAATTCGAGCGCATTTTTGTTCCGCTGTTGTGGAGTGTTCAAAGTGATTTTTCGATTGCAGGATGCTGAGTATGACTAAAGCCGTTGAAGACTACAAATCCCCGAGGCACAAGATTATTTCGATATTGCGTAAAGGACGTGATAACTTGAGGGTAAAGTATCGGGAGCTGCGTGAGAAGTTAAGATTGGCCGAAAACCAAGTTCGCGCTGTTGAGGCGAGCCGACAGACGTGGCGGGAGCGTGCCGAGGCTGCGGAAGCAGAACTAAAAAAAACGGATCCGTAAGCTCAACAACGCCCACAGCAACTCGCGGCGATGGTATAGATTTGGCTGATTCCCAGGTCGTACTCGGCGAACTTTTGCCTGCCGAAAAGACCGTCGGAAGCTATTTCGGAGTTCAATCCATCGTTCAGGTGGTTCGTTTTGTCGTTGAAGGAGCTATTGCGATGCGTGCTGCTTCACGCATCACCATCATTGTCAACCAATGCAATGGGCAAGATTTTGCCGACGCACCGTCGCATACGACGGTTCAAAACTTCTTACTACCGATTGGGCTTTACGTTTTGCGCTATCTTGTTGAGCACCAGAGTGATTGGATCTGGATGGTTGATCATACGCACTCGGTAGGGACTACGAAGTGTTTTGTCGTCGTTGGAATTAGGCTTTCAGAATACCGAAAACTTAATCGGCCCCTCCGACATGACGATCTCGCGGTACTCGATTTGCTGCCGGTTGACCAATCCAACGGCGAAATTGTTCGTGGTCAGCTGTCGGGCTTGTGTGTGAAATTTGGTACTCCCCTCGCTATTCTTAGCGACCGCGGTACTGACTTGAACAAGGGTGTGCATATGCTTCAACAGGCTCACCCAGATGTCCTATTGCTTTATGATGTTGTCCACATGGTGGCTCGAATGACGGAAGCCATTTTAAAGAACGAACCACAATGGAGTGCATTCTGCTCGGCTAGTTCCCATTGCGCTCACGAGATTCGGCAAAGTAAGATATCGCATTTGAAGCCGCCGAGAACAAAGACTAAAGCTCGCTATATGAACATCAGCCAAGAGATTCGTTGGGGCGCACGAGCGATATGCGTTCTGGATCGGGTTCGTGATGGCAAGGTGAATACAGTGCTTGGCTGCCAGTGAGCACCAGTCACTTCCTGGTACGAGCGAGATTCTGGAATCGCTTTTCGGGAAAATGAAGCGACTTCTCGCAGGTAACCATTCAGGGACAACCAACAGCCTAACATCGCAACTCTTGGCGATGGTAACATGTACGGTCCAGTTGACTCCCACGCTAGTCCGCGATGCGATATCAACGTGTCGCATCAAGCACCTTAAGGATTGGTGCAAGCAGAGGCTTCGCGAAAGCACTAACTGGGC
>JAYVBW010000155.1:0-5032 GCA_043750255.1 Pirellula sp. | reverse complement strand
GCATGACAACGACGCGGTCAACCTGTCGCTACCCACGACAGGCAACTTCCACGGAGCAGTTTCCGTGACCACGGCCGGGGGCACCAGCGCGCCATTTACCCGCAGTTTCACGAGTATTACTAGCACCGCCGCTAGCGGTACACCGGCCGATGCCGCGCAAGCTTCCGCCAATCCAGGACAGAGCGTCACTCTCAACGGTACCGGCCTAACGACCAGTACCGATGTGATCGGCAAGTATATCGACAGCAACGGCGCACTCATAACGCTGTTGTTAAATCCGAGTGCAGCGACGGGCGACACCGCAACGTTCACGGTGCCCAATGAGTTCAGCGGCGCCTTCGACCTGCACGTCGTCGGCTCGACCAACGCTCCTCTGTTACAGATCGTGCCCGTGGTAACGTCTTTGACGGTAACCAACTTCAGTCCAGCAAGCCGCTCTGTGCAACTTCGCGGAAAGGGATTCGTCGAAGGGAACAATAGTGTTTATAACTTCGCAGGTGTTTCCGTGACGGACGCGAGTACGTCCACGACCGGCATTGATGTCTTCGCTGGCTTCGTCCATGACAATGACGCGGTCAATTTATCTTCGTTGCCGGCCTATCCTGTAGGAGTATTCACCGTTACGACGGCGGGTGGCACCTCGGCGGCGATCGCGTTGGGGGCGCTTCCATTGCAGGTGATGGGGGGGTCGCTCAGAAGCGCTACGGCGGAAACGATGACAACCTTGTCGTCCGACGCTATTTCCGGAGTGGTTAAGGAGGCCATCGCTCGTTGGCAAGCAGCAGGTGCCTCAATGGAGCAACTGGCTACCCTATACACGGTTGACGTACGAATCGTGGATTTGGCCGAGAGCTATTTAGGATTGGCTACGTCTCGCGTGATCTGGCTCGACCCGGATGTTGCCGGCTACGGCTGGTTTGTCGATGAGACGCCTAGCGATGATGTTGAATTCGTAGCCAGCGTTAACGGGCTATCGGCCATCTCCTCTACTTTAGCCAGAGGGCGGATCGATTTGCTTACGGTCGTCATGCACGAATTTGGGCATGTACTTGGATTCGAAGATCTTCTTCCGGATGAAAAGCCAGCCCAGTTGATGACGGGCTCATTGCTGGCCGGTCTCCGGCGCCTTCCCGAGAGAATGCCGTTCCAGACTTCAATAATCACCGCGTCTACTGCTAACCAAATTCCCCTTGATGCAGCGCCCGGATTAATGGCAGTGGAGATCGGTATGGCGTCCCTCAGCGGTCAACGCTTCCGAGGGAATGAGTTCCAATTCATTTCCGACACCGCGGTCACACGCGACCTTATTTTCGACCTGATTGGTCAAGGCAGTTGGTTGCTGCCAGCTTCGACTTCTCCGCTCGAAGTCCCGCAAAACCGACTCTCTCGTAAAGCTGGTGCTCATCAGACCCAATTGGGTAAGCGTGCCGACCTCGTATGGCATTGGGAGTCGGATGATGATTTTTACCTGCTAATGGAATCCTAAAGTTTGCCAGTGATCCTAGTCCCCGGGTCATGAAACAACCTTCGTTGAACGTCGCCTCGTAAATCGCATTAGGAAACTCGATACGTGGCAATCTCGGCTTTCACCGCCCGCCGAAGTACCATACATTCGACGATTCTCGGTTTGTACCTCGGCCCAGCAACGTTCGCACTCCAAATTCTCATCGGTATTTTCTGTGCGAGGACTACTGAGCCACTATTTTTCCAGCCACGTCTGAAGTGTCGCAACATCGCGACCGATGGCGGCGATTCGTTGATCAAGTAGCTTTGGGTCAGCATGATCGATTTGTTCGGTGTGCCGAACATCCATCGCAATCGCCATCTGCGAAACAGGAATTCCCTTCAAGATCTGGACAAGATCGAAAATGGGCGCACCTAAGTAATTGTTGCCTGCATGATTTTGATAAAGAGCAGTCATCTATCTGTTCATAGGTCAGGTCTTGAATCGGCTTTGCAAAAATACATATCTTCGGAGGGACCATTTCAACGAACCTTGAGGCCTCCGTCGGTAACATCGCATTGGCCTTCGCTGTTAAGGCGACGGCCTTTGTCGCGGCTCCTACTGCTAAGAATACTTGTCGGCGATTGGGTCGAGCTTTGGATTGCATGTTGCGAACTTTCAGGCTTGCGACGTAGAACAGGCTGCCAGCCTGTGAGTGTGGCTCGGCACTCCGTGCCGAGATAAACGGCACGGAGTGCCGTTCTACGCTGGCGAAACGACTCTTCGCTAATCAATGGTTTGAATGGTTATAGCCATGACGACCGGAGCCGAATTGTCCGGTCCTTTGATCAATTCAATTTTCGAAAGTGGTTCCCGCGATGCTGGCTTTATCGTTAGATATCGAAGCTGCTTTCCTTTCAGGTCGAATGCAAATTCACTCTTCGGAACATCCACCCGACGAATGTAATCCGCAAAGTGTTCACCGTTAATCAGCGAATGATCCTCGGTCTTTCCGTCCGCATAGTGTAGTCTCACTATGACAGATACCGTCCCCTTTTCCGACGCCGGAAACGACCAACCACCAATGCCGCTCAGCAGGTGAATTGCGACGGCTGATGTTTGGCAAGTCAATTCAACTTGCTTCGGCATGTTAGGTGGCATGTTACCGTTCGGGCCGTAAAGCATTATCGCATTGGGAACTCGATCTCCTTGCGGATCAACCAACAAAAAGGGAACACCTTGAAATGTCTTAGGTGACCAATCGGAAAACACAAGTCTCTCCGCTGTTCCCTTTTCGTCAAAGAACATTCCCTTGGTGGTAACACTGGTCGCAACTTTATCAATGGGCAGCGGAACGTACTTGCCCTTGCTGGCTAGAAACTCCAACAGGTCTCGCATTTCGCTTCGGCTGATCTGTCCTTCAAACCCTTCAGGCATCAACGACTTTTGAGACGCAATCAGCTCTTCAATATCATCTCGCAAAATCACTTCCTTCTTGCCTTGGGCATTGATAATCTCGATGGAAGTTTTGCTTTCGCTGGCGAGCATACCAGTCAAAACAAGGTTGTCGGTCGTTCGAATACTGTACGTTCTGAAGTTTCCTTCGACACTGCGGCTTGGGTCTAGGATATTCATGAGTAACTCGGGTTTGGGATGAACCGCCATGCCGGTCAAGTTAGGTCCGATGTTCACACCCAACTCTCCATGCTTATGACAAGCCGCACAGTGCTTTTCGTACATAACCTTACCGTTGCCGGCATTGCCAGCTTCCAGCGTAACAGACATCCAAGCATCGAGTACTTTTTGTCGGTCGCTGTTTGGAACACCGCCGCTCGACTTCATGATTGCAAGGGCTCGATTGCGAACCGTTGCATCGGGGTGATCACGCAACGCTTGTTTTTGATCCAGTTGCAAATCGCTTAACGTCAACTTTCCTGCCTCGATCAAGTCGAGCAATTCCAAGGTCGACTGGGACCTACTGAGCAACAATCGGATGGAGTTTTTTCGGAAATCAGGAGGCAACGTCCGACTCCGTTCTGTCAAGATGCTGGCAATACCTTTTGCCCGTGACGCACTTAACGCCTGCACCATTCCACTTGCAAAATCCGGTGCGGACTGTGCAGTAATCTGAGCTAGTACATCCGACACAATCGCGTTGCTATCAGGTTGAAGAACCACCGATTGTTTTGCTGCTGCAATCCGACTTTCCGTATCTTTTTTTGGGTCTCCAAAAACAGCCACCAATTCTTGCTGAATCTTGCCTAGCCCCTGCCCCAGATCTTTAACGCCAACTACCGAGGCTAATTGTAGGATCTGGCTCTTGGATTCAATTGGCAACGAGCCATTAAGCCACGTGGATAGTAGACGGTCGCCTGCCGATTTGGAAATGGACAATTCATAGTCCTTAGGCCACCCCGCAACTAAACCACTAATGAACGCCGATGCGACGTTCGGATTGCCAGGCGAAACGATAAACTGCTCGATAACGGTCGCGTTAAGTTTCGAACGCGCCGCGTGCTGAGCAACGATTCCGATGTGTTTAAGAAGTCCAGCCGATGGATGCCAATCTTTTTGAGCGATCAATAATGGCAATAGTTCATTTGCATGCGATGCGGCGGCGCTCGTCCAAGCATCCAGGAGCCATTGGTCCGGATCGCTTTCAGTACCGGAGTCGATCTGCGTTAATAAATCGGGACGCGCTAGAATTGCCAAAAGCTGCGGTGTTGAACTAGGGATGTCTGCAACCTTGAGCAAAGCGGCCAAACGAACTTGCGAATCCTCGTCCTTAAGGATTCCAGACGCGACGATCGTTTCTAAAGTTTGCAAACTGTTCGCAGACACTTGTAGTGCATTGCGGCGTACGCCCGCACTCTTGTGCTGAATGCCGACGCTTAACGAATCGGCAGGCTTAATACCAGCTTGGGTATTGTTGACCGCAATCGGCTTTACCTGCCTCGTCGCGTTCAAAACCCACATTGCGTGAATCGCACCGACATTCAGTCCATTGGGTTCGACCGACGGGTCGTTAACAAGTGACTGCAACGACTGGACGGTTGTTGTCGACAGGGCTCCTTTTTCAACCAGCAGCCTTTGAGCATGCTTCCGCCATAGCATAGTTGGGTGCTTTAGGGCCGAAACCAAAGCAGCTTCGTTATTGGGATCTAAACCATTGAGCACAGACTTATCTGCCCTTTCGAGAGTTGCCTTATCCAGCCCTTCGTTGCCGTTGTACACAACTCGGTAGATGCGACCGTATTTCTTGTCACGCAAATCGCTCTCGTAAGCATTCCCCTTGCCTGTCGTAAACCCTTGTGGCGTGGGATTGTGCTGAACGATGAAATTGTACCAATCCAGAACCCATACGTTCCCATCCGGCCCCACCTCGGCCATGGTTGGTGCCGCCCACTCATCATTGCTCGCAACGAGGTTGAACAGATTGGTACTTCGAAAGCCTGCACCGACTCGATCCATTACGAATGTACCGACCAAGTGACCTGTCGGCTCGCAAACAAATGCCACACGATTCCACCAACTCTTTGGGTATTTTCTTGCGGTGTACAGGGCGTGACCGCAGCCTGCGGTGTAGCC
>JAYVBW010000154.1:0-6394 GCA_043750255.1 Pirellula sp. | reverse complement strand
GTTACGATTCCCTGGGGCCGAAAAAGTTGGCATATCTGTGTAAAAGCATCGTGCGGGTTTTTTACGACGATTTGCGGTATTGCCACGTCTGGAAAAGTCTGGTCGGTGACGCATGCAGATGCGTGCGAACACTGCAAGCGGGGCAGGTTTTTTTCGCTATCCAACATAGTAATATGGCCAGGCATCGCGTCGGCCAAAGGAGCAGCACCAGTAATGACATCATTCCTTGAACGAGAAAACAGTTCGCCATGAACCCGATCGGCAAGGGTAAGGAGGTCTATTGACGTCATAGGGAATCCTTTCCAAAACTGAGATAGACAATTTGGGCAATCTAATAATAATCCATTCGCGAGAGCAATGCGACTTTTGTGAGAATAGCTCAAAGAATGCTCGTGTAGTGCAGCGGGCGACAGCGGCTCAATACTAAATTTAAGTTACAATGACAGCTATTGCAGCACCCGCCACTAGTCCCAAAACAAATCCTATGGAACCACTCCTTCGCGCGATCGATGTCACTAAAGCGTATCATATGGGATCCGTTGCGCACCCAGCCCTACGCGGTGTTTGTGTTGAAATTTACAAAGGGGAGTTTGTCGCCATTATTGGCCCCTCAGGCTCTGGCAAGAGTACTCTTTTGCATATGCTTGGCGGACTTGATCGGCCCGACGCTGGAGACGTGCAACTCGAGGGGAAATCGATTTCAAATCTGGACGAAAATAGTCAGACTTTGCTTAGACGCCGTCGCATCGGTTTTGTTTTTCAAAAAGTCCATCTGCTTCCAATGCTCAAGGCAATCGAAAATGTACTGGTCCCGATGAGGCTTGACGGCGTCGAAATGAATATCGCACTGCCTGCGGCGATCTCTGCCCTCAACTCAGTCGGAATGGGACACAAACAAAGCAATCGTCCGGGCGAGCTTTCTGGGGGCGAAGCTCAACGCGTAGCAATCGCGAGGGCTCTTGTGATGTCACCTGCCATCTTGCTTGCAGACGAACCAACAGGTGCATTGGATTCAGTAAATAGTCGGATTGTTATCGAACTGTTCCGGTCCTTGGTCACCGAACTGGGCCAAACGCTCGTCATTGTCACGCATGACCCTTCGGTCGCGGATGCAGCCGACAGGGTTATCAAGATGCGAGACGGTCTCATTGTAGATGATTCATTGAATCCAATCTCATTGAATCCAAGCTCATTGAAGCATGCGGGCAAAGTGTTAAGGGAAGGAACGTAGTCTAATGTTCCTTGTCCTTTGGCAGCATTGGTTGCAGCGGCCCGCTCGCCTTTTCTTTACATTGCTCAGCCTGATCCTTTCGACTGCCACGCTAGTTGGAATTATCGTCGCGTCACACAACGCGAGGTCCTCCTTTCGCGAACTAAGCACTGCTGTTCAAGGATTGCCGTCGCTCGACATCGTGAACTCAGAGGGAGGTCGATTCGAGCTTTCGTCGTTGGATAGTCCCGCTCTGCAACAAGACACCCAAGCTGTCCTGCCGACTTTGATCCGAGGCTCGATCATGCGGTTCAAGGAGCAGAAATCCCGAGGATTAATTATCGGTATTCCAATGGGGGAAACAGACTTGTCATTACGACCGTTCTTGCAACAGACATTTGAATTGGATGATAGCCAATGGCCTGGCCAGGACGAATGTTTGGTGTCCGCATTGATTGCGTCCCAGTTAAACGTGGAAGAGGGGGATTCTATCCAATGTTTGTTTCGACGTGGCTTTAAGAAATTGCGAGTGAAAAAGATTGTTTCTGCCGTCGCCTGGAATCGAATATCCAGTGAACACGGAGTGATCGTCGATTTGGATTGGCTCCAAAGTGCGACCGCCCTATCTGGTCAAATTGATCGTTATCGATTGATTTTGAGAAACGATAGTGAATCGGAAAAGAAGCGAATGGTGGAAAAGCTCGGCGTCACAGTACCCGAAAAACTAATGCTGAAAGAGCGGACGACCACTGTTGGCCTCGCAGACGATTTGCTCAAGTCGACGGAATTGGGATTGTCTTTTGCAAGTGCGTTGGCTGTGGCTATGGCCGCTTACATTTTACTTAATACCACTCGCATGAATCTTGCAGAACGCCGCCCGTATTTCGCTATCTTACGATGCTTGGGAGCAACGACCAATCAGATCATTCGTGCGGTACTTGTAGAGGCGTTAACTATCAGTCTTGTTGGTGTGGTTTTTGGGTTGGTCGCTGGCCTTGGTCTCGGAATGGTAATGAGACGAGTCTTATCTGGAGTTTTGCAATCGCCGCCTGGGAGTTTCTCAATTCCATGGATAGCTTTAATTGCGATCACAATCTTTATTCCATGCCTGACGCTTTTTGTGGTTTGGTTCGCACAGCGGCAACAGGAGTCGGTGTCGCCCCTGGAAAGTTTCCGAGAGCCGACGATCGTAGAGAATACCCGGTTGCCTTGGAAATCTATTCGCAACGGCATGGTATTTTGGATTCTTTCGATGATCGGATTGTACAGTGTCAAGCAAGAATGGCTGTCCCCTCAGTGGGCTGTTGCTTTGGGGTTGGTGGCATTATTGGCATATCTTCTTTGGTTACCGCTAGGACTCATTCCACTTATCTGGATCATCGATCGCATTGCGCTGCTTCGACAAGGTTTCCCGATCGAGATCGCCAAGTATCAGTTGATTCGCAGGCCGGAGCGAACATCGCTCAATGCTGGCTTCCTGGTAATCTCGCTTTGTGGCGCAGTCGGATTAGGACAATCACTCATGAGTAATACGGCCGAGATCAAGCGGTGGTATCACCGTATGTTACCGGGTGAATTGTTTTTGATCAGTACGCAGGCTCCATCGTTATTGATCGATTCCGAAGACCCGCTGCGAGAGGTCATCGAGCAGCTTCCAGGGCTTCAGTGGTCTAATGCAATTAGATTTGTTTGGTGTCAAGTCGATCAAAAGACTGTAATGTGTCTGGTTCGCGAGTTTCCCGAGGCGGCGCCATTCCCGACCGAGCCCAAGGGCATGTCGACAGAAAAAGCCAGAGAGTTAATCGATGGCGATCAAGTCATCGTGGGTTCGATTCTAGCTAAGAAGCTGGGCAAACGGGCTGGCGATTCATTAACCATTACGGTCAATGGTCGATCTTTTTCAGTTACCATAGGTGGAGTGAACGCTAATTTCGCGAACGGCGGCATGTCTCTTATCATGAAGCGTACGACCGCACAGCGATTTTTTGAAGTGACCGGCTTTAACTGGTATGCGCTTTCGGTTGCACCGGACCGGATAGACGCAGCTCACAAGAGTCTCAGTGCAGTCAAGGCGCAATATGGGTTTGAGATCCAGCGTGGTAGCGAAATGCGACGAGGCGTTGAACAAGCGATTTCTGGCGTGACTGCTGGCATCTGGTGCGTTGTTATCATATCCTTCATCACAGGTGGCTTTGGTATTGCGACAACGTTAGCTATGAACATGTTAGAACAGGCGAGAGACTTTTCATTGCTTCGGATTGTCGGGGCGAGTCGAGGCCAGTTGATGCTAACGGTCTTGGTTCAAGCTTGGTTACTCGGTGTAATCGGGGTTGTATTTGGAATGCTAGAAGGCGTCACCACGGTTCTCATTATTTATGGGTGTAGCGAGGCTCTGTTGGGGTACACTCCTGAGTTCGAATGGAATTTTTTGTTGATGGCCGGTTCCGCCTTGGGCACTTTGGCTATTGTCACTATTGCGGCTTGGCTTCCAGCCTGGAACGCTTCTAAGATTAATCCCGTTGAGTACTTAACCTATGAATGACTTTTTTTTGCATCCCATACAAAACGTGTTCCGAGCTTGGCTAGGGTTAACATGCGTGTGGTTTACTAGTGGTGTCGTTTGCGCAAAGGATTTTCTCGGCCAGGCGAAATTGGCGGACGTGCTTCCTGAAACAACGCAATTGTTGTTCACTTCACAGAACGTACAGAGTAACTATCGAGTACTGGAGCGATCTGACGTTTGCAAACAACTGGGCGGCCCGATTTGGCAATCTGTCATTGCAAAACAGAAGGTGGCAAAAATCGGATCGTTGCTCAACCCGCGGCCCTGGCTAGGCTTGGAATGGCAGGACATTAGCGCAATCGATCAAGTTGGGGCGGTTGCGGCATTCTTGGACAGCAACGGCGACACCGCATTGGTCTTTTTGGCTAAGCTTGGGCCAAATGCAGAAAAGCATACATTTGTCCAACGATGGATTGCCAATCAGGGTGGCATGAGTCGATTTCAATCGCTTGCGTCAAACGAGGCAACAAAATTTTATTCGCTTGCGAGCGATGGAAAGTCTGAAATATCCGCATGCATTGCGTTTGGTTCTCAATGGACTTGTATCTCTTCGTCGACCGAGGCTGTGCAGCAGTGGCTGGGTTCGCCAACGATGAAAAGCATGCAGGCATCTGCAGGCCTCGAATCCATTCAACCTATTGTCGAAACAGACCACTGGGAGATTGGGGAAACGCGTTTCTGGTTGTCTCCCTGGGCGATCCTGAATGGTTACGCGGCCAAAAAAGATCCCAAGCTGTTTCGCTCCGCCAAGCTGTTCGGGCTTGACGGACTTGGGGCGTTGAGTGGCGTAATCCTGCCACCTTCAACGGCTGAGAATTCATGGAGACTTCGTTATTCGCAGCAGTTGGCTACTCCTCCAGCAAAGGGGCTTGCGATGCTCAGCTTCAAAACGGGTCCTAAAGTTGAGCCGCCAAAAATCCTTGGGGTCGAAATGGATCAGATAACGATATCTTACCTCGATATGAAGCCTTGGTTTCAAGGGGTAAGCCATGCGGTTGATCAGATGATCGACGAGGAAACGCCGGGAAACTTTGCTGATCTTGTGGATAGTATCTTAACGGACCCAGAAGGACCAAAGATCGATGTTAGAAAGGAGTTGATTTACCCATCCGGGCCGTTGATGTTTAACTTTGGAGAATCGACCCCCGACCGAAAAAACGCGGGTCAGATTCAGCGAAATCAAGTCTGGGCGTGCTTACTGCAAGACTCAAAGAAAGCATCGGCCACGATTAATAAACTTTTTGAGAATGACAAAGATATTAAATCGGAACAAATCGGATCGTATCGGGTATGGAATACTGTCAATGACGAATCGCTATTTGTCGCAGTAACAAAAGGTGAAAATCAAGCGATCTCTGTGGCCGCGATCGACAGCACGTATCTCTATCTTTCGACCGATACGACTTGGTTTAAACGGTTGCTTTCGGGTAATAGGGCATCGCAGGAAGTTAATCGCGGACGACCAGCGCTGTGGAATTCGTATCTGCAAAAAATAAAGTCACCGTTATTCTCCATGCAACAGGGACTGTTTTTAGGGTCTTGGTTTGCGAGAAGTTGGACTCGACTACCCGAGCCATCGCACAAAGAGTATGGCGCGATAGATCTTCCGTCGTTTTGTTTGACGAAGGTTCTGGTTCCAGGGCTCGCAACCGCCGATATCCCCAAATGGAGCCAAGTTCAACCGGCTTTCGGAGTTCTTACCCACTCGGCTGTGCAGAACGAGCGCGGTATTGACGGGCAGATTTGGTTGTATGCAAATCAATAGTTATTCGTAATAGCACGCCGCGCAAGCAAGTGGAACAAGGTAAATCAAACAATCAATCAATCACTAGCTTGCGAGTCGTGCTAACATACTGCGATCCAACAGTTGGTCGCAGACCCGCATCACCTCTTCCGCAGAAATCGAGAGCATTGGCGTACAATCGGTTTTCCTCGCAGATGCTGTCAACAAACGAACGTTTTGTACACCCGCGTTGTTCGTTCCATACGGACCTACTCTCTCGATCGGCATCGGTCCGATCAACCCTACCGTTGGCGTTCCATTAGCGACCGACAGATGCATCGGGCCCGTGTCGGAACCAACGAACAGGCTCGAACGGCGAATCAAACTGCCTAATTGCGCAAGGGTTGTCGCAGGCGAGAGCGTTGCATGTCCACCTGATCCGGCAACGACTTGGTCGGCAGCAAACTTTTCTTTTTCACCTGACCAAACCACAAGGCATTGCATACCCCAGTGTTCACCAAGATGCTTGGCTATGGTAGCGTATCTATTCGATGGCCAAATTTTAGAAACCCAACCTGCTCCAACGTTAATGATGGCAAATCGGCCTTCAAGTTGGTGTGATGCAATTATTTGTTCTGCAAAACTACTATTGATTTCTTGTTCGGGCAAATCGAACGCCACCTTGGAGTCGTGTACGCCGAGTAGTCTTAATAATTCTAAGCCTCGATCAACAAGGTGCTCCGACTCCGGCTTGTAAAGTCGATTGTTCAGAAAACAGCTCAATTCACGACCATCGAATTTGTCGCGATGGAAGCCGAGTCGGGACTTAGCGCCGGATAACCAGGCGATGAGTGAACTCTTGGTTAGCCCCTGCAAATCAATGGTCGTGTCAGGTTTC
>JAYVBW010000153.1:0-4207 GCA_043750255.1 Pirellula sp. | reverse complement strand
CAAAAGGGCTATCAATCCCTCCCGGATTAACCTTGTGACCATGGACGCAACGGGCGCGGTAATGGAGTCAGCTCGCTCCTGTACGAGCACCCAAAGATCCGTCGACTGTTTTCGTTCTCGCGATTCGGAGACTCTTCTTGAAATATCAACTCGTTGCATCGCCGCAATCCATTTGCCCGCAAATTCACTTCCTCGAGGATCTATAGAGACCGGATCGATGTATTCAAGCGTCCCGCCGTCCTGTAGTTTTTTAAGCATTTTGTCGTCGATTTGATATTGGATTCCTTGTTCATCAAGAGAAGCGCTCGCGGCGACCATTTTCCTGAAAATCGGATGCTGCAACAGAGTACCTTCTCGGATTCCAACTCCCTCGCGAGTCCCTTCATGTCCGTCCACCAAAACGGCGAAGCGGTTTTTGTGAGCCGCCGAACCTGATTGATCTGAAGATTCTCGTTCGTCGTCCTCCGATAGCAACTCAAAATCGCCAACGTTGATGGTCAACACCAGCAGGCCCTCAACCTGTTGAGGTTGTTCGTTCGTATTATTTGGGTCTTCGCTCAGCATCACCGAAATAGGTGTGGAAACAGCGATCTTATTTCGGTTCGTGGTCTTCGATTTGAACGGCACGCTTACTTGGGAAGATGTTGTTCGAGGGATATTGCGAGGTGGTGTTTTTTCGTCGAGGTCCCGCTTCTGGCCGGAAAAATAGCTTCGGTAGGCTACGTTGGCACCGATAGGGTTTGCGATGCGGTCCGATGTGAATGCCCCGGCAAGCATCGTCCCAAACCGATCTGTAATAAACATACTGTCGAAGCGAGCTGGTTTCTGTGAACTACCTGTTTGTGATTTTATTTCAATCAAGCGTTCCTCAAGGTACTTCTCCAATTTGATTCGGCTTGCGAGCGCTTCCAGCCTGGCTTTGCTCTCGGGAGGCGTTCGATCCGTAGCCAGCGAATGCAGCAAATCCTCGCCTGCTTCGTCGACGCAAGCTAAAAAGCGAGTCTCGAGCTCGGTCCGGCGAGCGTCCTCCTCGATCAACTTGAACAGCGAAGCCATCTCCGATTCGAGAGTTCTGGCCGCAAACTTGGCAGCAAACAAATTACTTTCCAACGCCCACTCCCGTAACCGATCCGAGGTATCGCTTTTGGCAAACAAAACACCGCGCCAAGCAAACAACCCCATCACGGCCAATAACAAGATTGGGCCCACTATCCCGAGCAGCATGAGTGGTCGACGTAATCGAACCATCTGTCGGCGTTCGATAGCGGCCAAGACCTGTTGAACGTTGGCAAACCGATCCTCGGGCTTCTTGGCGATGCAACGATCTACAATGCCCACGAGCCAACGATCCATCCCGCGAACCCGATGATGAGCCCGCGGAAAGTGGCTTTTATAAATCGTATCGCGATAGCGTTTGAGTCGCTCAGGCAAACTTGCGGCGGTATCCAACGTAGTTACCGTGTCGGGCGTCTTGTACGGTGGGCTCCCGACAATCATGCAATAAAAAATGGCACCTAAAGCGTACACATCCCAACGGGCGTCGGGCACAGCGTTTAAATCCGCCTGCTCGGGTGCCATGTAAAAAAGTGTTCCCAGCGAAGGCGTCTGTTCATTCGATAAACGGCTCTGCCCGAAGTCCGCAAGGCGTGGTAACCAATCCTGATCCAGCAGCACATTGGCCGGCTTGAGATCGCAATGCAGAACCCCTTTCCCATGCGAGTGATTTAACCCCATCGCAATATCGGAAAAAAGTTCCACAGCCTTGGAAGGAGGCATGGCACCACGAGCACGAATCAAATCGTCTAGGGATCCATTCTCCAGATACTCCATCACATAATAGGGAGGCTCTGCGTCCCAGCCTACTTCCAGCACCTGAACAATGTATCGATTGCCAGCCATGCTCACCAGGTTTTTGACTTCGCGAGTCAGCGACGACCAGTTGACTCCGGAACGGTGCAGATAAAACTTGATCGCGACAGTGCGACCCGTATTGAGATTGTTGCCAACCCAAACCTGGCCGAATGCACCCTGTCCCAAAAGCCGATCTAGCTTATATCCCGGTACTTGAGCTGGCGGAACTGTCGCGCGCAAGCTGAGCTCTTCGGCTCGCATTTGCTCGCCGACGGTTTGATTGAGGGTGTTCTCGACTGAATTGGAATTGGATACGAGCGTCAAGGCAGAGCATCGAAAGGCGTTACACAATGAACGGTTGATGACTCCCAGTTTAAGCAATAACCGCCTATTCGTCCTTAGATATGGTCCAAATAATCAAAGTTTCATCCTCCCCGTCGAACTAACGCGTTTTGCTAATCGAGACGTCGACCTGCAATTGTAGCCGCTGAGCAGCCTCCTCAACATCATTCGAATCTATCTCAATCCAAACAGGAATGGAGCGAAAATCCGATCTCGCTAGCGGATTGGGAGAACGCATTTGGGCAGCTCCAACAACTCGGTCTATCCGAAGAACTCTTCCCTTGAGAGTTCGCCCCAAAGCCGATGACCGAATTTCAGCGAAGTCGTCGACGGCAATGCTGGCCGCGTCCGATTCATGCACTTCCGCCACGCAAACCATCTCGCTTAGATTTGCTAACTCAAACAACGGTAGCTGTGCTGTCCGTTCCCCCACCTCGACATTCACGGTCACTACAACTCCGTCTAGGGGTGAAAGAATTTTCGATTGTTCAAACTGCAACCTTAAGATTTCGATCTGTTTTTCTAAGCTTGCAATCGGCGTCGCTTGATCAACAAACGTTCGCGACTCCTTAGCTGCCGTCAAGGTTTTCTCACTTTGAACCAATTGCAATTTAGAAATTTCGACCGCTTGTTGAGCTGCGAAAAGAGTTTGCTCGCTGACCGATGAAAACTTCGTTAGCTCGCTTTTCTTTGTTTCTAACTCGATTGTCCCGATAGCCGCACGCGTCAGAGGCGATTCGCGAAGTTTTTGAAGAGAGGAAATCTGCTGACCAAGTGAATCGACCTGTTCGCTGCTCTTTTTCGCGAGTGCAAGTTGCGAGTTTGCTTGAGTGAGCATTTGAGAAGCGGACTGCAATTTAAGACCGGCAGCGTCAATTGCAAGATCTGCTTCTTGCTGTTTGACCTGACGCATTGCACGTGCCTCTTCGAGTCGGAGAGATGCCGCCTCAAGATCCAAAGCTCGCAATTGTTGACTCTGCAAAACGATCAGTGGTTGCTGCTTCCGTATCGTCTGGCCAGCCTGTACCAAAACCTGCTCGATTCGATCACCGGGTATCGCACTCACACGAATTAAGCCCTTTGCGGGTTGGATCCGACCCTGTGCTATGACTTGGCTCGATTTTGTTTTTTCGCTCAGACTTACATCCAGATTTCGGATCGATGGATCAGACATGGCCAAACGGGACGGACTGCATCCAGTTTGAAAAACGAACGCCAAGCTTACCGGTATCACCGATGGGGCTAAGCGTTTCCACATGCGTTTTGCGATCGAAGGCATAGCAAAACTTTGCGTCATCATCATCCTTGGGATTGGTAAAGACTGCGCAATCGGCAAACGGAAACGATATCTGAGCTGCGAATCAGCCTAAGAATAGATTACACTGCAAACTAGGCGTGGGCGATTTCAAGTCTTTATTATTTTCGAATTCAAGCAAAGGAATATCGATACGATGCTGCCGGGAAGCGTGCAAAGAGCGACACTTTTCGACGCGAGTACGCGAATCCGAACCGCTCAACATATCAAGCCGTCGATTCGCGCCACCAATCTTCGCCATTTTTTTGGAACAGGAGAACTTCGGAAACAAGTCCTTTTCGACAATAACCTGACCGTTTTCCCAGGCGAGATCATTATCATGACCGGACCAAGTGGTTCGGGAAAAACAACCCTCTTAACCCTGATCGGTGCGCTGCGAGGTGTTCAAGATGGCAAACTGTCCGTGTTGGGGCAAGATTTACATGGTGCCAGTCGAAGTCAGCTAGTCCATTTTCGTCGCCAAGTTGGCTTCATTTTCCAAGCCCACAATCTGTTCGATTCACTCACCGCAACGCAAAATGTCCGAATGTCCCTCGAGCTTACCAGACCGGGAAAGTCCATTCGAGAAAACACCAAAGCTGCTAAGGAAATGTTGGAAAAGGTTGGACTTTCCAATCGTACAGGCCACAAACCAAGGCAATTGTCGGGTGGACAAAAACAACGCGTCGCTATCGCCAGGGGGCTTGTTCATTGCCCTAA
>JAYVBW010000152.1:0-9788 GCA_043750255.1 Pirellula sp. | reverse complement strand
CAACCCATATGCGATACCTCGCACGGTAATCGTCTAGCTTGTGCCGTCGAAGTTGAAAGATCATCCAGGCTGCAACCGCAGTCATCATCCACAATTGGCAGGTAAGCCACTGAGCAATACTATGAGGCGACCGTAAATGAAACAACTGAGCTATCGGAAGAGAGGAAATGCTGGCTGCATTTGTGGTATTCGGCGCAACTGCTAAGTCGGTTCGAGTGAAAATCCAATAGTGTGAGAAAAGCAAGCCGCCCCATAAGATCCACATACAGGTCAACACCATCGTCAACGTACCCCGTCGAACTGGGATCAACTGTACCATTCGCTGTTGGCAGGTTCGTCGAACCGCTTGGCTATAGCCGGGATCGCGGTACTTTTGTGCAAATTCATCTTCATTGGTTGAGTCGGAATTTCCGCGAGCCATAGACCGCCTTTTGGCACGGGCACTCTCTACTGCAAACTCGGAATCTGCCGCGACGGCATCCAACAGAACACGTCGGCGCCGATCGATTCGATTGGATCTCGAGAGTGGCATGAGACGATCGTTCTTGGAGTTGCATTTAGGAGTGGATAGAGTTTCCTCGTGTATTCTGATCGCATTTTGGCTGCGAAAAATCAATGCCAGGTCGTGACTACTTTCGACTTTTTTGTTCAATTCACACTAAACTTCATGTTCTATTCAGGTTTGCATGCGAATATCCTCATCTAATGCATGCGTGACAAATAGTGCCTACTGCCATTGGACAACAATGAAAGCAAAAATATGAAGCTAACACTTGGCAAATTAATAGTCGCAAATCTAATTGTTGGATCCGTACTGGTTGGTTTGTTCTTTGCATTTCGAGTACCTCCAAGGCACGGAACAGGTCGAGCGATGACCCATTCGCAGCGGCCAGAAAGCCAACTCTCAGATTTTCGGTCGGCAGTGGCGGATGAAAATCCTAGTGGAGTCCAGGATGAATGGTCCCGTTTTCGTGGGCCGAATGGCACTGGTATCAGCAGAGACGCCACCATTCCAATCGAATGGAGTGACACCCAAAATCTTCGATGGAAGACAAAACTACCCGGACCAGGTTCATCTAGTCCCGTGCTGACCGACACGCACGTATTTTTGACTTCTTATACAGGTTATGGTTATGGCGAAGAGGATCGGTCAAAAGGCCAGATAAGTCAGTTGAAACGTCAGCTCCATTGCATCGATCGCAACGACGGAAAGATCGCTTGGTCGCGCAGCATCGACGCGCTGCTACCCGAAGATCCGTATCAGGGGATGGGACTGCCGGAGCATGGCTACGCAACCAACTCGCCAGTTACCGATGGCAAATCTGTGTTTGCGTTCTTCGGGAAGTCCGGAGTATATGCATTTGATATGTCTGGCAACGAACGATGGAATGTTTCCGTCGGTATCGAGTCGGGCAATCGTGGGTGGGGTACTGCCGCTAGCTTGACGCTCTACAAAGATATTCTAATCGTCAACGCTGCTGAAGAGAGTCAAACCCTATTCGGCATTAACAAAAATACAGGGGAAGTGGTTTGGAGGGCACCTGGGGCTATTTTGGAGTTGGCGTATGGTACACCCATCATCGCCCGTGTAGACGACGAGCGAGATGACTTAGTGATCGCGGTACCCAGTGAAGTATGGGGTCTCAATCCAAGTACCGGCAAATTGGTATGGTACGTGGAAACAAAACTGACAGGTAATCTTTCGCCCAGCGTAATATCGGACGGTGATACAATTTACGTCTTTGGTGGTTACCAATCGTCGGGCAGCTTGGCTATTAAGTTAGGTGGCAAAGGAAACGTTACAAAATCGAATACGCTTTGGACCAGTCGAAACTCATCGTACGTGGTCACCCCCATTTTGTATGAGGGGCATCTTTATTGGATAGACGACAAAGGGATGTACTTTTGCGTGTCAGCAAAGACCGGTGAAACGGTTGACAAGCAACGTGTTACTGGCATCCAATCCGGCGGACGTCCCGTCTACGCTTCGCCTGTCTCGATCGACGGCAAGTTGTTTATGCAGACTCGCAACAGCGGTCTTTTTGTACTGGACGGCAAGCCCAAGTTGGAAGTCTTGAAACAAAATCGATTTGGATCCGACGAAAGCGTGTTCAATGCCACGCCTGCAATAAGTAATGGCCAATTGTTTTTGCGATCCTACACGCATCTTTATTGCGTCATGTCAGAAAAGACTGATTGAACTATTAGCCCAACGCGCTCACTTTGCGGGTTTCGTGAACCGGTGGGCGCTAGCCCCGGGCCTCAATTCGCTTGCGAATTTGCTGGCTTTATTGCTTGAATCGCATTCCGATGCTAGCGAGTCGCGGCTAATTCAGGCTCTCTTGTGGCGGCTTAGGTAGACTCATCCTGCCGTCGTCCGATTCCAACCAAGTGGTTAACAAGGGCCGGGGGAACAAATGCGAGGTTGGCAACGATCATCATGAAGCCAAAAGTAACCATCCCTAGAAACAATGCGATACCGCCATGGACCATCAACGCGACCAAGAGAGTCCAAGGCCGAGTCCATCGCGGCCAAACGATCGCGCAATAACTAACTTCCCAAAACAGGGTTAAATGTGTGGCAATCGAGGTTAAAATCGGAAAATGCCCTGTCCATGTCATGTTCATTGACTGGTATTCGTACGAAGCGACCGAGTACCACATTGCACTCCCATCCCACCACATCTCACCTCGCAATTTACCTAGGCCGCCAAAGAGATAAATCACACACAAATGCAGTTGTATCAAACGCGTTGCGAACGTATTGGACCAGGACATTGGCATTGCCGAATCGCATGCATTTATTGGTAAACCGGATATAGCATAGAGCCAGGTGTGCTTTAAAAATAAGCTGCCAAATTTCCCATGAAGCCAACTATCTATGCTCCATACGCTGCCAGGTCGAGCTAGGCAAAGGTACATTGAAAGCATGAGCGTAATTTGGTCCAAGCCAAATAGCATGCCGGTCATACGATGAACGGTCATGAGGGTCGTAAACCATGCCAAGAGGCTAAACGCACGGGTGAAAAAACCTAAGGCGAGCATTATCCCTGCGAGGCAGGCGAAAATTTCATGGCACCAGAGAATCGACATCGAGTCGGTCTGAGCAAGATACGTCCATTTGAAGTCGGGAACTGGCCCGTGATGCAGTGCTCTCCAGGTTGCATTGTTGATGAGTGCGAACGGCCCCAGGAACGATTCCAGATTCAACATCCAAACCAAATGAATGTATGCGATCATCGAGCCCGTTGCGATTCGAATCAGCGCCAAGGTGTGGGCTGCGTTTGGCCGAAAGAAAAAGTCCTGCAGCGAATTGAAAAAAGGCGCATTCGAAACATCAGCTCCGAGTCCGAGCTGGACAGGTGCTAAAGGACTCATCGTGAAACGCCTGCCGCGGGTTTACTGGGAAGCTCATTTACCGGCAGGGTTGCGGCTGATTCGATCATGGTTTCTGGAAGGACAATGGTCAGACGCGGATCGTTCAAACTCCAACCTTCCCGAAGTACTTGATGCGATTCAGGCAATAAACGTTCCACGCGTCGCAGTTGAACTTTTTCTTTGCTTCGCGAGTGCTTTAGGCTGGCAACAATGGACGATTGGATTTGGTCGTAAATCTCTTTATCAAAAGCCCACTGAGGCATAAACTCCCGATCCTTTTTCAGTTCTTCGGTGACTTGCTGAGGAGCGTAACGGCTCGTATAGAATTCCGACAGCATGAAGTAGCGGTGGTAAAGCAATCGAGGCCAATGTTCGTTGCGATCTGGTAGGAATAGCGTCTGGACTAGCTCTGTTTCGGAGGATTCTGTTGCGGATCGGGACGAAAGCGAGCACTGAATCAAGTGACTTGGGCCTGGATTGGGCGCAAAAAAGAAGTATCCATGGTTCATGTAAAGCCATTGCGAATAAGGCTTCATCGTATCGGCGAGCCAGGCAAATTCTGGCCCCGTTTGGATTTCGCTCCGAGAAAAGAAGCGGAGGGGCTCTGACAAGACTCCCAAAAAGTGGACCAGGAATGCAGCCAACAACACGTACCTGAGCCAAGCAGGGCACCGGATTGCAAGCGCTTCGGAACTACTTTCCGCAGATGGAATCGCGTTTTCCGCATTTTTCGGGTTTTTCGGCAGTTTCGTCGACGTCATGGGATTTTTGGAGCGAGTCTGGCGGGATCGATGTCCCGTAGCGTAGCACGATTGTTTTCGCCAAACCAGTCGCGGCTTTATCGCAGCAATCGGAACCTTTTTCGCTTATAAGGGTTAGGGAATGGGCTAGATTGGCGACCATCGCCCTTACAATCCGTCTCAAGTCCAAGATTTTACTTTTGAAGCCGAACTAATTGTCTCCAGGTGGTCGGTCGCGCCTACCCGTCAGTTGTCCATTAACTAAAGTCAATTCTTGGCGATTTGACACCAATTCGCGAATGGCGATCCAACCCCAGCATTTCTATGCAAATCAAAAACTTACTCAGAACCAGTTTCCTCGCCTTTTCCGTATTCTTTGCTTCTGGCACAGCATGTTTATGCGCATCCGACCCAGACCTCGTGGGTGTCTTGGCTTCCATTACGGATCCAGGAAACGCAGCCGAACTCGGATTGACACAAGACCAATTAGACAGGTTGAATGTGTTGATTAAGCAGCATGAAAGCCAAGCATTGACGTTTTCCAGCCAGATTCGACAGTTGCCATCTGCGGAACAACGAGCGAAAAAGCTGGAACGTATTCGTTCGATCGAAAGGCAAGGATTTGCACTTCTGAGCGAGGCTCAACAGTCGACAGCCGAAATGTGGCGTCTTCAAAAACTTGGTCCGGCTGCTCTGATGGAGCCTCAGGTTGCGACTCTTATGGGGGTTACCGAGGATCAAATCGCGAAAATCAAAAACATCCTGGAAGGAAAATCGATACTCAATCGCGAGATGGGGGCGACCAAAGCGGCTGCCGAATTGAATTCGCGTATCGTAGCGATTCTTGACGAATCACAGCGAACTGCGTGGCAGAGCTTGGTCGGCAAGCCATCGCAAGGTGACATCAAAAACAAATCCGTAGAATCACCAGAAAGCGATTTCTCACAAAATGCGCCATCAGCGTTGGATGTCGCGATTAAAGTAAAGCCGAAGATGATCGGCCCTGAAGATGGACTCACTATCAATTTCAACGCTGCTCCGTGGAGCGAAGTCCTCAAGTGGCTTGCGAAAGAAGCGGAATTGAGTTTGCAAGCCGACGCATATCCAGCGGGAACGTTTACTTACAGAGACCCTTACCGTCGATATACGATCGCCGAAACGATGGATATCATGAATGGTGTGCTGCTCGGCAAAGGCTACACGCTGGTCAAAAAACAGCGGATACTCATAAGCGTTGATTTGGGTAGCGGTGAATCTGCCGATGTAATTCGAGGGCTCATTCGCGAGTTGGCAGAATTGGTTGCACCTGAAGATTTGAACAAGCGTGGCGACTACGAGATCGTCAAAAGTGTATTTACGCTGGAACGATCGACTGTGGAAGAGATCGAAAAAGAAGTCAAATTGCTGATCGGACCTCAAGGTTCCGTTGTCCCGTTGCCTACTGCCGGTCAAGTACTCGTTTGCGAGACGGGTGGCAAATTACGGATCATTCGAGACTTGGTCGAGCGGTCGGAAAAGCCGAATGGGGCTCGGTCTGCAAAGATTGTGACTCTCCCCCTGAAGCACGTTAGCGCTGACGAAGTACTGGGAATTGCGAGACCGTTGTTGGGACTTAAGGAGGGTTTGAACACATCGGACGATTTTAGTATTTCGACCGACACGTTTGGCAATACAATTTATGCTACAGGATCCGCTGATAAGCTTCAAAAATTGCGGGACATCACCACTGAAATAGATGTCAAGCCGAGTGACGAGGCGTCCAAGGCAACGGTGGCAGAGCCACCTTTTTTCAAAACTCATCGCCTCCTCGGTTCGGATCCGACCACTACGATGGACGTGCTTCAATCGACCTTTTCTGGCCAGACCAACATGAAGCTTTCGATAGACCCGAAGACTAATAATATTCTCGCTTTGGCGTCGAAGGAAGATCACGAAAAGATCGATGCGATCATAGCCGAACTTGCGGGCCAACACAGTGATTTCGAAGTCATCCAGTTAACGAAACTAGACACCCAAGCGGCCATTTTAACTTTGGAAAAATTCTTTGGTAAACAAAGCAAAGATGCGGCCACTGCGAAAGGACCCATTTTCTATGGCGATGCTGCATCGAAGCGAATCATGGTCAAGGGGACCAAGGAGGAAGTAACACAAATTCGAACACTGTTGAATACGGTCGAGGCTTCGAGTCCAGATTCGGAAAGTTTGATAGATGGGTTGCTTTTACTGCCTTTCAAAGGCAAGGCCGCAGATCGCATGTTGGATCAAATACAGTTGCTCATGGATGCCAGGAAGAGCAAGTCACGTTTTCGCGTGGTCCTACCGCCAGGGGATCCCAAAATCAATAAGGGAGGAAAAGCGACGGAAGAACCTCCTCCCGCTCCGAAAAATCTGAAGGATGGTCGAAGCGCGTTTGAAGGTCATCGGATCAACCCATTTTATAAGTTCATAGCTATTGCCCAGGAAAGCGATAGCCCTCAGCAGACCAAGCCGGTGACCGCCGCAGCGACCGCTCAGTCGAACGGTGGACGTTTTGACGAAATCGTAATCCGCCGCGGTCCAAACGGTTTGATCATTACGAGCGACAACCCAGATGCTCTTCGAGAGTTCAATCAACTGTATAAATTAGCGCAAGAGCAAATTGCTAATGCACCCGCTGAACCGGCTGTCATTGTCTTGAAGCACATTAAAGCGGCTGCAGCAGCCGAGTTGATCAAGAGTATTATAGCTGGCGAGGCAGCTACTGGCGGCGGAGGCGGCGGCGGTGGACTTCTCGGCGACGTAGCTTCCAGTGTTTTAGGCGGCGGCGGAATCTTCGGAAGTCTTTTTGGTGGTGGCAGCGGTGGGAGTAGTGCTAACAGCAGTTCGGCTATCACCGGCGCAGCAGCGACCGGAAACGTAGTGATAACCCCGGATCCACGGCTCAACGCACTTTGGGTTCAGGCCAATGGATCCGACATGCAAATGGTCGAAGATCTAATCTTGATGATCGACATTCCAGACAGTGGCATTGTGAATCTGACTCGAGGATCCCCTGAAACAATCTTCATCAACAATGTCCCGGTCGCAGATATCGAAGCGATTGTTAAGCAAGTTTTCGCCGATCGAATTGCCGCGGCTCCAGGTGCAGGTGCGCAACGTCAGCCTTCACCCCAAGAAATTCTTCAACTTATCGGTGGAGGCGGTGGTGGACGACGAGGTGGAGGAGGAGGCGGCGGTGCCGCTCAAAGCGAGCTAAAAGAACAAACAATGACGGTCAGCTCGGACAAAAAGAACAATGCACTCATCGTGGTAGCATCCCCCATGCTTTTTCAAGACGTTAAGAAGTTGGTTGAAGAATTGGACCAGGCTTCAGAAGACGACGATCCTAGTTTCATCGTCGTGCCCATGCCAGCTGAAGTGAATGCGACAACCATGCAGAATGCACTAAAATCTGCTTTTGGTGCGAGTGTCAAAACAAGTACCGCTGCGCCTGGTACGAACCCAACCCAAGGCGCTGCTGGCGCTGCGGGAAACCCTGCAGATTTCCTGCAGCAGTTCCGAAATCGGGCGGGTGGGGGTGGAGCTCCAGGTGGTGGGTTTGGAGGTGGTGGGTTTCCAGGCGGTGGCTTTGGCGGTGGAGGATTCGGTGCCGCCCAAGGTGGCGGTGGCCAACGTGGAGGAGGCGCTGGTGGTTTTGGCGGCGGTGGCGCAGGTGGTGGTGGCGCGGGTGGCGGTGGTCAACGGGGCGGCGGTGGTGCTCAAGGCGGGGGTGGCCGAGGCGGCCGTTAGCCATTTGTGGACCGATGCAGTTATCGTTCTCGACATTTCATTACGTACCAAAAATAGAGTTCAATTGCTCCCATGATTACAGAAGCTGGCGAAATCCTCCTCCGACGCGGTTTGATCAACCGCGAACAACTTCAGCAATCTCGCGCCACTGCGAATGGTGGCGGCATCCTTGAAAGCGTTATCAAAGCAGGGTTTGCAAAGGAAGAGGACGCCTTAAGAGTGGTAGCGGAAGAATTCGGACTCGATTTCATCGATCTCCGAGAAGCCAACGTGGATCTAGCGTTGTTGCAAACATTCCCGCTCAAGCTCATCTACCGCCATGCCTTATTTCCCGTCAAACGCGAGGGTGGACAGCTATTCGTTGCTACGAGTAACCCCTTAGATTTATATGCGCTCGACGAAGCGGCGGCGGCTACAGGTTTAGCCGTTGTTCCGCTGGTCGCAGAAAAAGATGAAATCGCAAAGCTGGTCAAGAAACACCTGGGTGTAGGGAGCGAAACCGTCGAGGGGCTCATGGCCTCGAAATCGGATGAAGATGCCGAAATCGAATTGCTCGAAAAGATCGAAGCGGACGGCAGCGAACTGGGCGAACAGGCTCAAGAAGCTTCGGTGGTTCGTTTGGTGAATGAGCTTTTGGTAGAAGCGATCGATACGCGTGCTAGCGACGTTCACATCGAATCACAAGCCTCTGGGATCGTTGTGCGATATCGTATCGACGGTATTTTGCACACTCAGGCTATACCCCCAGAAATCAATCGCTTTCAAGCGGCCATTATCTCGCGTCTCAAGATCATGGCTCACCTGAATATCGCCGAAAAGCGGTTGCCACAGGATGGTCGAATCAAGCTGCGAGTGCATGGCCGCGAAATTGATATCCGGGTCTCGGTTATACCGATGATACACGGCGAAAGCTTGGTCATGCGTATCCTCGATAAAGGCTCGATGAAGTTCGATCTGCGCAATTTGGGTATGGGCGACGCGACCTACAAGCTATTTAGCGAGCTTATTCGCCTGCCGCACGGAATCATCTTGGTAACCGGACCTACGGGTTCCGGTAAGACCACTACGCTATACAGTTCTTTGCTTGAGATCAAATCGCCTGAGAACAAAATCATTACCACAGAGGATCCAGTTGAATATCAGCTCGATGGAATCAACCAGATCCAGGTCCATCCAAAAATTGGGTTGACGTTTGCCGTTTCGCTGCGAAGCATTTTGCGTCATGACCCAGATATTGTTTTGGTGGGTGAAATTCGCGACGCAGAAACGGCCGAAAACGCGATCCAAGCTTCGCTCACCGGTCACACCGTGTTCAGCACTTTGCACACCAACGATGCGGCCGGTGCATTCACTCGAATTGTTGATATGGGAATCGAACCCTTTTTGGTTGCGAGCACCGTTGAGGGAATTATGGCACAGCGACTGGTTCGTCGATTGTGTGTCGAATGCAAGCAAGCGTATCATCCATCAACTGACGAAGTGCCTAAGGATTTTCCATGGGAAAAACTGGATGGAAAGCCGCTGTTTCGACCAACGGGTTGTAGGGCCTGTAGAAACCTTGGTTACGCAGGCCGTTTCGGGATTTACGAATTGTTAGCAACTACCGAAGAAGTTCGTCAGTTGGCCCATGATCGGGCCAGTAGTTTCGAAATAAAGAAAGCAGCCTTGCGACATGGTATGCTAACCTTGCGAGACGATGCGTTTCGCAAGGCCATTGAGGGAACGACGAGCATGGAAGAAGTGCTCCGAGCTACGAAAGGGGACTCTCTGGGATAATCGAACTCAATTGAGCCTGAGGCGCTAGCCGATTTCCTGCGGCGTGGATCGGCTAGCGCCTCAGGCTCAGTAAGCCTATCCCACCCCAATACCATGCCTGATTTTGCATACCTAGCACGAGACATG
>JAYVBW010000151.1:0-3065 GCA_043750255.1 Pirellula sp. | reverse complement strand
GCATCCGTCTTCACACCGATCGAACCTCGCAAACGATTGAAGAACGCTCGAGCCAAATAAACTTTGCCTAAGACGCCGCCGTGAAGCTTTGCGATGGCTGCTTGATAGCCAGGGCTGCTTCGTCGTTGGTTTCCGACTTGAACGCAGCGGTTATTTTGTTGAGCGGCACGGACCATCCATTCTCCTTCTTGCGGGTTATGGCAAGCGGGCTTTTCGACGTAGACGTGCTTACCCGCTTTGCAGCCGAGAATGGTAGCTGGCCCATGCCAATGATTTGGTGCGGCACATACCAGTGCATCGACTTCTTTGTCGTCGAGGATACGGCGGAAGTCTTGAATTGCTTCGGGGCGTCCGCCTGATTCGGAAATGAATTTGGCACCAGCCGCAGCTCGTTTGGAATCAGTATCGCACGCATACTTGATCTCGACCCCTGGAATTTTCAACAGGTTGGCGGCGAGGTCTTTGCCACGATTGAGCCCCATAAGGCCGATAACGACTCGCTGCGGTTCATCGCGTGTCGCGGCGTTTACTCGCGAGGAAGTCGCGACGAAATGTGCGGCTGCGATGCCAATGGTGGATTGGGACAGGAAACGACGTCTTTTCATAATGGCGAGGATTTGAAAGAGGTGAATTGGGAGGGAGCATCGGTTTGCTGATTCTTAGTGTAATAAAATCGCAACCAACGTGCCTTCCCCATTTTGATTTCTTTGTTGCTAGGATAAGTTGTTAAATCTAAACCCAATCAAACAAAAAGAGGAAGTTGAAAAACATCCACAAAACTAGGATTTCACACAAAACATGAACGATAAACCCCAGCGAGTCACAGTCAAAACGCTGCAGTCGATGAAGCGCAAGGGGCAACGTATCACCATGCTGACGGCATACGATTATCCGACAGCGCAAATGCTGGACGAGGCAAAAGTCGACTGTATCCTCGTTGGAGATTCGTTAGGAATGGTAGTGCAGGGCAAGACGACAACCATTCCTGTCACTTTGGACGAGATCATCTATCACGGAGAAATGGTAGCCAGGGCAACAGAACGAGCCATGGTAGTGGTCGATTTACCATTTCCGGTAGGCCAACTTAGCATAGAGCACACGGTAGAGTCCGCCGCAACCATCATGAAACGAACGCAATGCCAAGCGGTCAAGATGGAAGGCGGTCATCAGCAGGCAGCCGCAATTCGAGCGCTCGTTGACGCTGGCATACCCACGATTGCGCACATTGGACTTCGACCGCAAAGTGTTCATGCGCTCGGTGGCTACCGAGTGCAGCGTGATGCAGACCAATTGATGACAGACGCCAAAGCCGCCGAGCAGTCTGGCGCATTTTGCGTATTGATGGAATGCGTTCCGCCCGACCTAGCCAAGCTCGTTACTGAGCAGTTGAGTATTCCGACAATTGGAATTGGCGCAGGACCTCATTGCGATGGTCAAGTTCTGGTGACCAACGACATGCTCGGTTGGAATAGTGGTTATGTTCCGAAATTTGTTCGCCGTTATACTGATCTTCGAAGCGAGTCGGCACGGGCTGTTCATCAGTACTGTGAAGACGTGCAGAAAGGAACTTTCCCAAGTGCAGACGAGTCGTTTGGTTAACTTCTGGACAGGTGCTCAACGGAACTAAGTTTGCTGTGTAGGTGCAGGAGCCTTGTTTTCCCACCATTTTTTAACGCTCACCGCAGTTCGATACGCGACGTTTCGCACTTGAGAAGTCAAGCGATTCGCAGGGACAACCCAACGGTGCTGGACAGTAGGCATGCCACCTAGCCGTCCTTTGTATTCCTCGTCACCTCGCAGGAAGTCAAAACTGGCACAACCTATTTCAATTGCATGCTTGATAAAGCAAGTGTTGAGAATCCAGCCTGGCCGGCTTTCAGCGAACGCAGTATTCATTCCTACCAAATAGATCGCGAGGGCATCTCGATCGCGAAAGCAAATGGCTCCGGCAGCAATAATTCCATTGATTCGAACAAGTCCGACCAGAACTCTCTGACTATTGGAGGGCAAGACCGAATCGGCCGCGACATCCTCAGGGATCCACGGATCTTGCCACATCGCTCGGATTGCCTCGTTCAAAAAATCACTAAATTCAGTCGATGAAAAACATCCGTCGATCCCTCTTTCTCTCCATCTCGCTTGATGCATGCGCTCGATCTCGTGTGTAAACTCCAGCGCCTGCTGCTGTGATTGAGCGATTTCAAACGTCCCTTTGCCAGATACGAGGGCGGTTTCAGCCTCGCGAAAGAGTTTGCGAACTCGATAGGTCAAACGGCTCAAATAGGCAACTTGACCTCCAGCCAACGAGGCCACCCAACAACTTGGACTACGTTTGCGTTCGATTTGGGAGCCTGTCAACGCCTCGATAAATTGCCCAAAACAGTCCATCGTTTGATTATCTTCTCGAACGCCGTCGAGATCAAGGTGATCCCATTTGCAACAGTCGGGAGATTCAACAAGCCAGTTTGCAAAAGCCGCTGCGAGTTCCTCGCCGTCCTTGGATTCTGCAAGAATCCCCATGTCATCCGAACAAACTTTACCGCTCCCCATAAACACCAATGATCGGCCCGTTAGGGCTGAAGTTGTTTCCGCTAACGGAAGTATACCGCACACGCTTTCTCCGCGATATGCGACGAGGACATGCAGTCGATGAGTAGCTTGGTACGCATACCACCACGGCATGAGCCAACTGAGTCGTCGCATCTCCGCTCCATTGGACAAGCGATCGAAGTCGCTCTTCATGGATTCGAGCCTTGCAGCATCGCGAACGCATTCGATACGTATCATTGTCATCGCCAAAATTGTAAGTAAAGGAAAGAGTTTTCGGCATCGAACCGCAAGATGCAAACGACCTGCAAAGCCCTCAAAACCAAGGCACACATGCTTTCGAAACTTAGGCCGAAGTCTTACACAAGAGTTGGAAAGCCGTTGAGACCTGCAAAAGATTTTTGGATTCCGAAAAAAAACCCAACTAACCCGTACAATTCATACAGATCCCGAATGAGCGGCCTGATGATGAGCCCCCCATTTTGGCCCGCCTGGAGTATACTATGGGCTTCGCGACC
>JAYVBW010000150.1:0-2354 GCA_043750255.1 Pirellula sp. | reverse complement strand
CGGGCTGCTTCGCGAGCTGCTTGAACGGCCGGCAATAACAAACCTGTTAAAACAGCAATGGTTGGAACCGTGTAAGCGAACTCCCCTTTGATTGCTATTTCGTTTCCGTTGAGCGTCCACAACTCTGCCTTGCTTAAAAATTCTTTTAAGCGTTGCAAGTACTGCATCGAAGCGGCCCTTACCTCAGCCGAAACTTGTGGTTCGTTTTTAAGGGCTTGCAAAATCGCCTGTTCCGCGAGGACCATTCCATTCATTCGAAGTCGATCCAAAGCTTCCGCTAGCTTCTTAGCGGATTCGCTATCGCTGGCAACGAACTTCAACTCAATTTTGCCCAACGAGCCCAAAAAATCGGTTTCACTCACCATGAACTGCAACTCATCGATAACAATTTGAATGTCATCGCGCAGTTGCGGCGGGACTCTACCACTCGCATCGGAAAAGGCACCATCCATTAGAGGGCGAACGGTTGCAAAGGCAGTGACGGCGCGGAAAGGGTATTTGGAAGAGTTCGCGAGTTCGACAATCTTGCTCGGTTTCGAATTGGCATTCATCATCCGGCGGAGGGTGCCTTCGGTACCGAACAGCACTTTTTGCGGTTCCGACTGAACGACTTTCGTGGGAGCACCGTTCACGGTTCGAAACCGCATGTTTTTAACTTTTGGCGAAGCGGTTATTCCACCGAATAACTTGTCGTTCAAATTCGCGATGTCGACTGGTCCGGTTGTCGTGATGCTGACCCCGAACTCCGGACCGTTAATGCTCGGCATTCCTGCGGCTATGTCGATATTGGAGATAAGCAGCGGATCGATTCCCAACTCTTGTTTTCCGAATGCCGAAATAATTTCCCAGGGAACAATCTCGAGATCCTTTCGACTGCGAAGCGATGCGACATCAATCGACGTCAGGCTCAGAGAATCGCCGGGGATAGAGTGGTACCTTTCCGGTATTTGTTGAGCGTCTAGCTGCGACGGTCGGCTTTGAGCTAAAAGGGCAAGAACTGCCCAAAGAGCATGTTTGCGAAACGAAATAGCTACAGAAATCATCTGATATTCCTTGGAAAAGATTTGGTTGTCGGGCACCCTTCCCCATGTTTTACCATAACGCGTCACGCTACAGTGGTTGATCATTGATGTTTTCGGTTTGACTGATCACAATTAGATCCAGTATTACGAGATCGCTTTGAGCGTTCCACTCCCTCCCGAATTCGACGTACCCACCCTTCATGTTCTTCCCCCAAGCGTTTCCAAAGATACCTATTCGCGCGTGCTTGATTTTCGCATTGGTACTTTTTTCTGCTACAGGATGTCGAGAGCCTACCGGATCGGGAAAAAAGGTTGAGCCCGCCGTTGAAACTGTAGTACAAGGCACCGACCTGACAATCGAGCCGATACAGTGGCCGAAGTTGGTGAAGTGCCAAGGTACGCTGATCGCAGACGAAGTGACGACAATTGGTGCGAAGGTTGCTGGGCGAATTGTAGAAGTACCTGTCGATCTTGGCGACATATCCTGCCAGGACGATGTTTTGGTTCAGCTAGATCCCAAGGAGTTCCAACTACTTTTGGAACAAGCCGATGCGCAGCTTTTGCAAGCGAGGTCTGCAGTTGGACTTAAGGTGGGAGATCCCGTTGATGGACTAAACCCCGACAATGCTCCGCCCGTACGCGAAACTAAGGCGGTTTGGGACGAGGCGAAGAAAGTAGTCGAGCGTATTCGCCAATTGTCTAAAAGCGACGCGATCAGTATTGCCGATTTAGATCTAGCTGAATCCGCCGAGCGAGTTGCGTCAGCTCGATTTTCGTCCGCACAGAACGGCGTTCGCGAAAAGATTGCTTTGATCGCAGTTCAGTCTGCTTTGCGTGATCTTGCTCATCAGCGATTGTCGGAGACGACAGTGCGAGCACCGTTCAAGGGTGCGATTGAATCGCGATTGGTCGCGACGGGTACTTACGTGCAAGCCGGCCAGCCGCTAATGAGTATCGCAAAGACATCGGTGCTTCGGTTCCGTGGAAGCGTTCCGGAGCGATTTGCCCAACAGTTAAAAATTGGAATGCAACTCGAACTTGCGTTTGATTTGAGCGATCAAGTTCGAACAGTATCGATTACGAGAATCAGTCCTAGTTTGGATCAAGTCAATCGATCTTTAGTCTTCGAAGCCAAGATCGATAACCAGGATGGAACCCTTCGAAGCGGATTATTCGCAGAAGGTGTGATTCAGATCCATCCCGAGGCCAAGGCGATCGTTATTCCCGAGTCCGCGTTGGTTCGATTCGCTGGCGTCGACAAGGTTTGGAAGATCGTAGAGGGCAAGCTGAAAGAGCAAGTTGTTGGACTTGGTCGACAGAAAGCAGGTTGGA
>JAYVBW010000149.1:0-12593 GCA_043750255.1 Pirellula sp. | reverse complement strand
GTTCGTTTCTTCTGCAGTCCTGATTTCGGGCCCAGACGATCGCGAGGGAAATGAGGAAGTAGAGATCGACGAAGAAGACCTTCCGGAGATACAGCGATTCTGGAAGAAGATGATGGTCAAGCATGGTAGCGAAGACCAATACAACAAGAACATCATCAATGCGTTTAAGTCCGGCGATGCTCCGGAGATCATCATCGTAGTCGACAAACTGTTAACCGGTTTTGACGCGCCGCGAAACACCGTCCTCTATCTTACTCGCATGCTGAAGGACCATACCCTTCTTCAAGCAATCGCAAGAGTAAATCGACTTTATGAGGGCAAGGACTTCGGCTATATCATCGACTACCGAGGTGTGCTTTCGAACTTGAAAAAGGCCTTCGCGTTTTATAGTGAACTTGAGGAGAAGGATCAGGAAGAACTTGAGCTTGCACTAACCGACGTAGCCGAGGAGATTGAAAAATTGCCTCGGCGGCATACGGAGTTGCTCAACTTGTTTCAGGACATTAAGAACAAGCAAGACGAAGAACTCTACGAGCTAAAGTTGGCTGACGTCGAGCTACGAGAGCGATTCTACGAGGCGCTCTGCGTGTATGCACGATCCTTGTCTATGGCTCTGGGCTCGCTCAAGTTTGTCGAACAGACGCCTGACGCAAAGATCGAACGATATCGCAAAGACCTAAAGTTCTTCATGGATTTGAGATCGTCAGTTAGGCGTCGATATGCCGAAGTCGTCGACTTCAAAGAGTATGAAGCGAAGATTCAAAAGCTGTTGGATACGCATGTGTCAACCAGCGGTGTCAAAAAGGTAACTTCCCTTGTGAATATCTTCGACAAGGAAGCATTCGAAAAAGAGCTGGATGAGTTGGCTGGGAAAAGTGCGGCGTCGAAGGCAGACACGATTGCACATCGGACGAAGAAGACGATCAACGAGCGTATGGATGACGATCCCGCTTTTTACGCGAGGTTTTCCAAGATGCTTGAAGATGCGATCGAAGCTTTTCGGCAACAGCGGCTGGCGGATACTGAATATCTCGCCAAAGTAAGCGAGATCGCAGATTCGATTCGTACACGCCGCGGCGCGGGTGTACCGCAAGAGCTTGAGAATAGCGAAGTTGCCCAGGCTTTTTTCGGCGTACTTAAGGAAGTCCTCCCCGAGTGGCATAGGCTTCCAGCCTGTGATTCTTCTACGAATGATTCTTTCACAGGCTGGAAGCCTATGCCACTTGTTCACGCAGCCTTGGGAATAGATTCTCTCATTCAAAAGCACAAGATCGTCAACTGGACGAACAATGCAGACGTGCAGAACCAAATGAAAAATGCGATCGAGGACTTTCTACATGAAGTTGAGCCTGACGACGGTGCGCTCTCGTTCGAAGCCATCGACTTGCTTCTTGAAAAATGTCTGGATATAGCGAGAAGGAGATATTCTGAATGATTGAGACACGAGTGGTTGGAGGCCCTCATGTTTTGAAGCATGGATCATTGGAGATTCCTTTCCAAATTGATTTCGGTGTCCGTAAACAGTTGACGATCAGCGTTTATCCCGAGATGCGACTGGAGGTATTGGCACCGAAAGGTAGAGAAGTTTCGGCGATTCTTGAACGTGTCGATCGAAAGGCAAAATGGATTGCACAACAGTGGCGGCACTTTGAACGGTATCAGCCCACGGAACCTGCTCGTCGATTCATCAGCGGCGAAACATACGTTTATCTCGGGAGGCAGTACCGTCTCAAAATCCGAACGGGCCAGAATTCGAGCGTAAAGCTTAAAGGGAGATTTCTGCAGGTCGAGCATTTGGACAGCAAGGATCGAATCGGTCTGCGGTCGCTTGTGGAGGGTTGGTACGGCAACCACGCCAAGGCAATGTTTGAAAATCGAATGTCAGTTTGCCTTGCAAAATGCTCTTCGTTGAAACTGCCATCGCCACCAAAGTTGTTCGTCCGACCGATGCAACGACGATGGGGAAGTTGTACTAAACGCGGAACAATTACTCTCAATGTTGACTTAGTGAAAGCTCCGATCCACTGCATTGACTATGTGATAGTCCATGAACTTTGCCACCTCAAAATTCATGATCACAGCCCGGCCTTCTATCGAGTGTTGTCTCGCGTAATGCCCGACTGGCCCACAAGAAAGCGGCGATTGGACTCGCAAGTCTGGGGCGATGTTGGCAGGTCCTGTGGTGAATAGTTGGTGACCTGAGGTGGTGCCGGTATTCCGGCCTGTCCGGCACCAACTTGCTCAGCAGATGGAAACGTGAACAACTAGAGCAAAGGGATCCCGTCGCGTCCGCATTGGACGCCCGAGTTCTTCAGTTGGAAGCGGAGCGTATTTGCCTCGCGATTCAGGAGCGACGGAAAGGGCCGCCCGTGCTTGTGTTTCCCTGACTGTCGTCGGATTTTTGTTCTACACGATGGCGAATGAAATTGGGGTCACGAGCATGCGAAAGCGCGATGTCGTAGGTAATATCGCCGCGTTGGTATAAATCTAATAGCACTTGGTCCATAGTTTGCATTTTATTTTTGCGCCCGGTCTGCATCTCGTTGTAAATCAAATGCACCTGCTTTTCGCGAATATGATTTTGGACAGCAGGCGTAGAAATGCAGATCTCCGTGGCCAAAACTAAGCCTTTGCCTGAGGCTCTCGGTAACAGCTTCTGAGCGACGATGGCTTGGATGCTGTTTGCCAGTTGTACAACGATGCTGTTTTGTTGTTCGGCTGGGAAAACGCTGTAGATGCGTTGAAGGGTTTGCACGCAGTCCGGCGTGTGTAGGGTCGCGATAACGAGGTGGCCCGTCTCGGCTGCAATTAACGCTGTCTCCATGGTTTCAAGGTCCCGCATTTCGCCGACGACGATGACATCTGGATCTTGTCGCAAGACATGCCGCAGCGCACTCTTGTAAGATTTCACATCCCCTAATAGCTCCTGTTGTATGATGATACTGCGATTGTTCTGATGTTCAAATTCGACAGGATCCTCAATGGTAATGATCTTTGCACGTCGAGTTTCATTGATCGTGTTGACAATAAAATTCAGGGTCGTCGTTTTTCCCATTCCAGTTGGACCGGTAATCAAAACCAAGCCATCGGTCAGGCGACAGAGGTCTTCCAGTGCCTCGGGTAACCCCAGTTCTTTTGATGAGCGAACATGGGATTCGCTAAGCCGAACGGAAAATTCCGGTGCGCCCGCATGCAAATAGACACTGATTCGAAATCGTCCAATTCCCTCAAGTCGTTTCGAAAAGCAAACCTGCCAATCCTCTTCGAACGTGCGTTTTTGAACGTCATTCAGATGTGTGTCGTAGATCCGTCGAAGATCTTCTTGGGTAAGCGGCGCTCCCTCGACGACTCGGATTTCTCCATGAATCCGCAACGCTGGTGCTATGCCGCAAACAAGGTGGACGTCGCTGGCACCCAGTTTTCGAGCAGAATTGAGAATTTTTTCTAGTGTGATCGCCATGCATTAGCTTCGTCGAAAGATGCGTCTGAAAAGATCTGCGATGTTCCACCCACCAGACCGAAGTTGGGCCAAACGCATAAGTGCTTCATGATGATTGGGGCATAGTTCTGCGCATTGACGATAGCTCCGAATGGCCGCCTGAGTAAGCCCTAACTTTTCTTGGCACCAGCCCATTAAGTACCATGCATAATACGAGTCAGCTTGCTTTTCTAACACGAGTCCAATTCGCTGCTGTGCCTTTGCAAACTCCCGATAGTGTAGATAAATCAACGCTGTTTCTAATGGTACCAGACTATCCGTGGAGGCGATCTGAGCTTTGTCAAAACAATATCGGTCCGTTTTTTGCTTTTGCGCAACCATGAGTTCGGCTCGTACTTGCCACTGGTACGCCGACTCGCCACGCTGTTGCAACGCTCCATCAATGAGCGCATTGCTCTTTTTAAAGTCACCAATACGGCACTCGGCTTGGGATTGGGCAGCAAGTAGATCAGGGTTGTTCGGGAACAACTCAAGCGCCTTCTTGCTCCAAGTACAGGCTTGCGGATATTCACCCAATATGATCAACATCTGGACTTGCCCGACCCAGGCAATTATCAACGACTTATCGAATTCCAAAGATCGTGAGTAAAAACGAAGTGCATTTTCATGATTTCCAATTCGTCGCTGGGTTTCGGCCATCTCCATCCAGTACCGCTCGTCCTTCTCGACATTTGCCAGTTCAGGCGTGGAGTGGCCCGTCGCCGTGTCTTCGGCGTCATCAAACTCAAGCTTGTCAAATCTTGCCACATCTACTTCCTTAGCAATTCGTTTAACCGGCAATCCAGGGTAGGGAGACAGTCCGATTTTAATAAATTTTCATCCGAAACAACGGGTAAGACCGGAACCAAACCGGTCCGCGAATCAAGGTTGTAGGCACAGTCCCGGTCGTTGGCCCTAGTTTTGACAGATTTTGCAGATCAGCATCGTCAACCAAATCCTCTGGCAAAATGAATACACTATTTTCCGGAACCAAAAAATCAAAACTCGCGAACAAATTCATTGTAGTTCCCGGTTGCCAAACGCAGACTCCGTCATCGATAAGCAACTGTTTTTGTTTCCACTGGACGCGCTGGCCAGACGTGGCCACCAGCCGGTTTACACGCATTCCCCGCAGTGCGACTTGGACTGCCATATTTCCCCTTCGGCCAGCGATTTGCACTGCCGGAAGTTCGTACACAACGACATCCCCTTGGCGAGTTTGTAAACCAGGTCGATACCAGAGAACATCGCCCGCCCGAAGTTCATCTGTATTCATGCCAAAACGGATCGGCACCACAAAACTGACAATCAAGGAAAGCAACGCATAGTAAAGTAGTCCGGTAAAGAACAGCACGACAAAAGTAGCCCGAATTCGAACCGAAAACTCTTCGAATTGCCGGAAGAATAATCCAATAATGGAGGCCACATGCAACGCAAACAGCAATCCCAACACAAAGGATCCTGTCGACGTACCCGCCCAAAGCAGCGAGAGGAACAACAAAAGAAGCCAAGAATAGAACCACAACCATCCGCGTGGCTCACCTCGACGCCATTGGTTAAGCCCTCCAACGAGTAGCGATAGCCAGTCGACAAGTTTGCCATCAAAATGGACGCCTGTTTGTCGAATAAGAAATGCCGCGTGAACCGAATCGAGCATCCGAAAGCGAATCCGATTCCACGCGCGGGGCAGAAAGTTAGGGATCGCTCGCTGCCTGATTGTTGCTCGCGGCGGATTTACGTCAATGTCGACAATGGTCAAAAATGCTCGGCATCGAGCGCAATTTTTGCTACCGGGCATATTCTGAAAATGGCAACTTGGACATTGCATTCAAAAGCTCACTTAGTGGCGCTGTCGCACATCGATTTGGCTTTGGTTATGCTCATCGGTTTCGTAGTACTCCTGTGTTAGTTTACGGGTCTCTTCTTTTCCGATCAACTTGACTAGTGCTTCTGCTGCGTCGATGCAACGTGTCCCTTTGATTCCAATAGTTCGTATGGTCACCTTGCCAAACCGATCCACTTCAATTTCAATTTCCTCGCGTGCCATTACCTATCTCCTTTGTACGCAATTTTATGAATCTACAAATGCGGCTACCAATTTCGGATACGAATTTTCACAGACTCGGTTTCCGTCATATGCTCATCGACTATCGTCATGTTTCGGTTCTTAAGTTCGGTAACGATTCGGTGGTATGCGTATTGTTGCGTAACTTTCCCAAGCAACTCCTCACCCATCGAACGAAGCTTGGCTTTTGAAACATGGTCTCCTTCCATGCAGAGTTGCAATCCACCTCGAGCGTCGCGCCGAAAGGTAGCGCGCACGCCATCTTTTTCGACAACGAGGACTTCGTCCGTGCCAACCGATGCGTCGAGGATTTCGCTCTCTTCGATATCAATGATTTCTCTGGTCCGCGATGATTGATTTACGGTGAGAGATGCGGCTTGTTGCACGATCGTGAAGCCTGCCACGCTGATTGCGGCTGATACTGCCGCAGTGATGGCTGGCCAACTGGCAATGATGATGGGGGTTACAACCAGGATGGTACTCATTTGAAACGCTCCGTTCTATTTTGGAATTGCTTGCACAGCGGGGAAACTACAACTCAATCTTTCGCCTCGAATGCCTATTTTCAACCGATTCGATGGGCTTGGTTGCTGGACGGGCGCGGCCTGTCGCCCATCCACGAAGCCGCGTTAACTCTTCGCTCATTGTTTTTGAGAGTGGAATGGTCTCGCCTAACGAATTGACAATGATATCGGTATTGAGCTCTAGCTCGCTGCTAAATGCGTCGAACAACGAGGCGATCACAGCTTCCTCAATTTCCGCGCCATTGAATCCCTCCGAGAGTAAGGCCAGTCGCTCGAGGTCAAACAGAGTCGGATTCCGCTCTCGTTTTGCAATGTGAATACGAAAAATTTCACGACGCTCGTCAAGGTTAGGTAGATCCACAAAGAAAATCTCATCTAGCCTACCTTTTCGTAGTAGTTCTGGCGGCAATTTGCTGATATCGTTCGCCGTAGCAATAACAAAGACAGGTGATTTTTTCTCCGATAGCCATGTCAATAAAGTTCCAAACACGCGTGAAGAAGTGCCGCCATCACTACCTCCAGAAGTCGTCGCTCCCGCTAAAGCCTTGTCAATTTCATCGATCCACAATACGGCCGGAGCAACACTTTCAGCAACTTGGATTGCGCGCCGAATATTTTCTTCGCTCGAACCAACCAAGCTGCTGAACATCCGCCCGAGGTCGAACCGCAGCAGTGGCAAATGCCACAGGCTCGCTGCCGCTTTAGCGCATAGGCTCTTTCCGCAACCCTGAACCCCGAGCAACAGAACTCCGCGCGGCGGTGGTAGTCCGAATTGCTTGGCTTTGTCCGTAAACGCAACGGATCGCTTGATCATCCAGCTCTTCAAGTTATCAAGGCCTGCAACGTCCGTAATCTTTTCTTCGGACTCGTAGTATTCGAGCAGTCCATCTTTGCGAATGATCTGCCGTTTTTCACTGAAGACAATATTGATGTCTTCCGCCGTCAAGCGATTGTCGGTCACCAGCGTTTTCGCGAACACGTTTTCGGCTTCTTTGAGCGTTAATCCCCGAGCCGCATTCAACAGCCGTTCACGCGAATCCTTATCAAGATCGATCGTTACCTTTGGATTGTCTTTGACTTCTTCGATGATTCGTTCAAGCAGCTTGTCGAAGTCCCTGGTTTCCGGCAATCCGAACTCCATCAACGTGATGTCCTTGGTGAGTTCCGGCGCAATCTTGATTGTGGAGGATGTAATAACGATTGTCTTATAAGTGTCTCGCAATTGGAACGCGACGTCTCGCAGCTTCCGAATCACCGTCAAATTGCAGCGTTCATCGCACGTGAACCGGTGGAAGTCCTTGAATAGATAGATGGCGGGCTCCACGTGCTGTATGACCGCGTCCAATGCGCACAGCGGATCGGTTGTGCTACCGGAACCTGTCTTTCCTTGCCGTGCTTCGCTTCCCGACTGTATCAATCCTTGCGTCACAGTCCATACGAACAGGTGCTTTTTCCTCGCAGTTGCAATCTGTCGCAAACATTGCTCGACACGCTCTTCTTCCCATGTCGACACATAAATGATCGGGTAGCGAGCTCGGATGAGAATATCCAGCTCCTGCTTCGCTTGTGAGGTTCGACTTCGATTCGGAGATGGCCCCGCCGAATCGGACTTAACCAATGACGCATTCATATTCTCCGCATCCACGGGCTGCACTTTTTTTGGTGGAGGGTTATTCACTTTGGTTGTTCTTGTTGGGAGCCATCGTTGATTTGAACTTGCGATACTGAATCAAGTGCGTTTTTGAGTCGCGAAGAAAGGACGCCGTCCGAGGAGCATTGAATACCTTCAAGGATTTGCAGGACCTCGAGCGACGCACCGAAGATGAATATTCGGCCGTCTGGCAACAATTCCAGATCGGTAATATTGGTTTCGTCGTCTGCATCCATAGTGACTCATATTATCAAAGGGACGGTCCGTCTATACAAGGATAAGTCTATGATCTATTGCAAGCTTCCTGGCCTCATTCGCCACTTTTAAAGAAATAATTGTATTTAATTGCGGATCTTTGGACGCTTGCCAACGGGGCGTGTATCCATCTCGCAAGCTAAATTTTACTCTTGGCATATGGTCCGCGATCCAAGCTACAATCGGACGGTAGCAGCAGTCAAAATGACCCGGCAATAGCAGGTGTCGCACAATCAAATGCCCAATTCCCTCGGCAAACAATAGATTCCTTGTCACTACGCTCATGTAATTGGAGACGCTGGCGATCTTGCTGGCGCAGTCGTCGTTTCCGAACTTTAGATCGGCAACAAACGTCTTTACGACTCCATCCAACAATTCAAACGCGCTCGTCGTACCATAAAAGTCAGACTTCCAAACTATTTCTGGAAGATCCGGTACACATGACATGGCCTCAAGGATTCCTGGGATATGAATCGTCGGCTCTCCACCCACCCATTGCAAATTGCGACTTCCCTTTGACCGCCCCCAAGCGATCGCGTTGGTCAAAAATTCCGGCGTCAACAACGTGCCAAGCCGCGGGTTAAAGGCATTCTCCTCAGCGATGCAAAATTTGCATCTCAAGTCGCAACCCGATGTATAGAACAGGTGCGAAGGGACCAGTTCCGGTTCCTCTCCATGCTCAACGCGATGCCGAAACACGCGAACTTCGTTTAGGGCATGGCAACGGCCTTGGACGCCAAGCGTTCGATCGACACCACAACGATGTTCACACAACTGACAATTGGTAAGTTGTTCTTTGGCAAGCAGAAGTTTTGTGGCGATCAAAAGTACTAACCCTCCGGATCGTCCAATAGGGCTTGGAGTCGTTCCGCGAGCGGTGACGGAAAACGCGCCGGCCAGCCTTGGCTGATGAGACCCACGCCGATCAGATCCAAAAGGTGGGTTTGGTCTTTTCTACGATAACTGTTCAGTTTCATACCGACGAGTTCCGAAAGGCCGACGATGCGTTTGCCATTGATGAGCATAATATCGTCGGTGTCGGGGGCGGGCGTTGCGTAACTTTCACGGACTTTGCGACCAGCAAGCAGCACATGGATTCCTTGACTCGGTTTTCCATCAGGGCCGTCTAGAAAAACTGTGGTCCCCATAACGGCATCCCGATAGAATCCGACTCGCAGCAGAGCGTCTGCAGCACGCGACAAATCCTCTTCACGCAGTAAAAGATCGACGTCTCGCGTATTCCGCACCGCGCCATCATCGATCGTGGCCACCCAAGCCGCTACGGCGTGCCCTCCGATGACAGCGTAAGGTACTTGCGACTCTTCCAGCGCTCGGCAGGCGCGCTCCAATCTTTCGCGTACTTTTTCCACGGCACCGAACATCCTATCAAAGACAAATGGTCCTTGCTCACGAACAAGCTCATTCAATTGCTCTGGGGTCATGAGTCCATTCTACTCCAATTCCGCCACCAGTGCCCAGCAAGACATGGGTTGAACCGCAGACGCTAGCCCAATGGTATATGAATAATCCCCTTAGCGACTGCGACCGGAACTTCTTCTCGATCGATGCTCCGGCAAAGTGACTCGCATCAAAATCGCTTCAATTAGTTGCTGAGAAACGGTGTCAACCTGTTCCTCCGTCAACACCTCTGATCCATCCTCATCCTCATCCGATGCTTTGTCAGCAGCGACTTCGTTCGCATGGTCGTAGGCCGTCATTGTCTGAAAAATAGTCCACAGTGTGATTCCAATCGCCAGAAGGCCGCAAATCGTTGCAATTCCAAAGTCGAACGTCGGGAAAATACTGGTCAATATGAAACCGAAGGTTAGACCCATTCCGAGTGTGATCGAGATCAAAATCAAAAGAGTCAAAAAGACAACGAGAAACGGACCCGTTTTCGAAGTAGTTAAAAAATTACCCACGTTGGTTTCCTCCTTGAAATTACAGTTGAAAACATGCTCAATTACAGTGAGTGTAATATTTTAGCCAAATTTGTACCACAGCAGTGTTCGGGGTATTTATCGACTTCAACCTTCTATCATTCGCGTCTCGGTGTGAGCGTTGGATCATGATCAACGCGGGAAAAAAACTCGGGCCACAAGCGAAAAGAGTGTGCAAAGACAGAACCAGCGCTGTCCGTTAGAATAGTAAGTGGGCGAGTGGTAGCTCGCTTATCTCTTTTCGGTCTCATTCCCCAAGCCTACGAATCGAAACGCTGCATGGTTGCTGTCGAACAATACCTCAAACCCGAACTCGCTGCGCAAATCAAGAGGCTTGATTTGCGAGCCCAAATGATCGTTCGCGGTTTCCTACAAGGTATGCATGCAAGCCCCTACCATGGGTTTTCCGTCGAATTCAGCGAACATCGTCGCTACGCTCATGGCGACGACCCTAAGGATATCGACTGGCTGGCTTATGCCAAAACAGATAAGTATTACGTCAAGAAATTCGAATCTGAAACCAACGTTACCGGTTACATGGTCATGGACTTGAGCCAATCGATGGGCTACACCTACCGTCAGCAGTTGACCAAATTCGACTACTGCATTTGTTTGGCTGCCGCCCTCTCCTACCTCATGTTGATGCAGCAAGATCCGATCGGACTGGTTACGTTCGACAAAAAGATTCGAGCTAGCATTCCCCCGCGATCGCGGCGCGGGCAATTCTCCGCCATCTTGAGCCAACTCACTAAACTCAAGACCGCCGGCGAAACGGAACTGCGAGCACCCATTATGCAATTGGCAGCCATGCTTCGGCACCGCTCGCTCGTAATGCTGATGAGCGATTTACTGGCGGATGTCCAATCGACGCTCGATTCCATTCGTATGCTGCGACACGCGGGCCATGACGTGATTGTCTTTCATGTCCTCGATGAGGCCGAAGTGACTTTTCCATTCGATGGTCTAGTGCAGTTGACCGACCCAGAATCGGGTCAGTCGTTAAGCGTGAATGCCGACGACATTGGCCAGGAGTATCGCGAAAACATTCGCAAGTTTAGAGAAGAGCTCAAACGCGGATTCAACGAAAGCCGTATCGACTACGTACCACTCGATACGAGCATGCCGTACGATAAAGCGATCACCGAATACTTACTCAGCCGCCGCAATCGTTTTTAAGTTCGGAGCGCCAGCAAGAAATGACGTTCCTGCATGTGACACTATTGATTGGCGGCTTGGCTGCGATTGCACCCGTCTTGCTACATATGTTGGGACGACGGCAGCCCAAACCCATCATCTTCCCAGCCATTCGATTTGTGCGACAAACGGCCATCACGGCTCAACGAGGTTGGTCGATCAAACGATGGTTGCTGTTGGCATTGCGCGTCTTGATGGTGGTCTTACTTGCGATCTCACTTTCGTCGCCGCGAGTTCATAGCAACATGTTCGCCACCTATGTCTTGGCAGGGCTTTTGGGAATCCTCGCGCTTTTGGCAACCGCTGTTGCATTGACCGCGTACGGGTCGCGGCGAGGCTGGCAGACGATTGCCATATCGGCTGGAATCGCTTTGGTTTTGTGGACGGTAAGTGGCACTTGGTTGGGGCTGGCCGTATCGGGAGGTCAAAGTGTTGCGATCCCGAGCGCATCGGGACCGATCGCTGTCGCAGTCGTCATCGATACTTCCCCGACCATGGGTTATCGATATCACAACATCACACGATTAGAAGCAGCCAAGGAAATGGCGCTGTGGCTTATGGATCGATTGCCTGTAGGTAGCCAAATAGCCATCGTCAACAATGACATTGGAGTTCGACTCAATCAAGATCGGATCTCCGCGAACAGGCAGTTGGATCGAACGATTGTCGAAGGCAAGGCGACTAACCTTATTCAACGCATAAGCGCCTCGATCGACGTCCTGAGAAAGAGCGAGCTGGAACGCCGCGAGATCTACGTTTTAACGGATTTGTCTGTACCAGCCTGGCGAGATGCGGAGTCGTCTGATCTTCCTACCAAGCTCGCACGGAACGAGGAGGGCAAAGGGTTAGAAGGAGAAAATATCCTTCTTCAGATTATCGATGTGAGCGTTCCAGTTGCGGAAATTCGCAATTGGTCCTTGAGCAATTTCAAACTCAGTCAACAATCGACCACACCGGGTGCCCAGGTCACACTTAGCGCCGAGGTGCACGCTGCTAAGGGCAGCGGCAATGAACAAATGACAGTGGAGCTTGTTGCGGAAACAGTCGATCGGTCGCTGCAAGATCGAGACGGAAAAGTGGTTGTACCAGCGTCACGTGTGGTCGATCGGCAATTGGTTGAAGTGACCGATGGCGGGTCGCTTCCGATCCGAATGACGTTAAAGGATCTGGTCGAAGGAACGAACCATGCCGAGTTGCGGCTTTCTCGTCCCGATCCTCTCGAGTGCGACAACGTCGTATATCTTTCGATCGATGCTCGCACTCAGGGGCAGACACTCGTAATATGCGACGACAAGATCGATGGACAGCGAGTTGGCTTTGCCATCGATCCGCCGCAAACGGAATCCCTGATAATTCAAGATGCCAAAAAGCCAGGCCAAGAAGCGACGCCACGGGCCGCCATGTATAGGCTGGGCTCAACGACCGACTTGGAGGGGATGGACCTTACCCGTTTTTCGAGCATCGTACTTTTCAATCCAGGAGTCAT
>JAYVBW010000148.1:0-2412 GCA_043750255.1 Pirellula sp. | reverse complement strand
CCCGGCCGGCCCGTTGTTGCAATATGAAATGCTTCTTTCATTACCCGCGGAACATCTTCGACCTTAGTTACCAAATAGTGATGCTTGGTAATACCCCGGCAAACCTCAACAATCGGCGTCTCTTGAAAAGCATCTGTCCCTATGACTCCCGTTGGAACCTGGCCCGTTATCGCCAAAAGTGGGATACTGTCGAGTTTTGCATCCGCAATACTCGTCACTAAATTCGTTGCTCCAGGACCGCTCGTTGCCATGACCACGCCGATTTTTCCAGTCGATCGTGCGTATCCCTGAGCTGCAAATGCTCCACCTTGCTCGTGGCGAGGGAGAATCGTGCGAAGGCGGTCTTCGTACCGAGTTAAAGCCTGATGCATCGGCATGCTGCATCCACCAGGGTATGCAAAAATGACTTCAACGCCATGGTCCACAAGGGATTTCACCACAATTTCGGCACCGGTCATGACTGTGGTTGCTTGGCGGTTGGAAACGGAAGCCATTTGCTTTCTCTCCTGGAACTGTGTTCGAACAGTTTGAAAATTAGTTTTACGGGAAAAGCTTCGTGGTTTTGAACCACGAAACGTTGCTTTTGAGAGGAATTCTCAATGCAGTCCAATGACCAAGAATTATAGCATCGGGTTCAGTCGTCGTCGATTGAACACTTTGTCCCATTCTGGACTATTTATCAACGATACTAATAATATGGCTCGCGAAAAGTTAAAAACTCTTCCGGCCAGACATTTCAGTGTTTTGGCAGGCTGGAAGTCTATCCCACGATATACTGCTTTTTTCCTCAAACTTGAGTTCGTGACTTGGAAACTTGGCGGTACATTACACAGTGCAAATCGATGGCTATCAATTGGTGCGACCGCTAAATAGCTCCGGTCACTTTCAAACCTTTTTGGCGACGAAAGCCGAAGAGTCATTTCGAATTGTACGATTCCTGCGATCGGAAAATCCGCTCTCCCAAGGGGATTTTAATGACACAATCGAATGCACCCGAAGATCCGTTCTGGTAACGCACAAATGTGTTTTGCCCAGTTCGATAGTCGAAGACTCTGGACACGCATTCGTGACTGCTACTCCATTGTGTCATGGCGAGAATCTGGATACGTATAAGCCTAGTGCCGATAAAATTCTATCGACCCTGTTGGATTTAGCCCAAGCACTTGAAGCTGCTCATCGTATTGGCGTGGCTCATGGTTGTCTGCAACCCAAGTTCATCTATTGGTCAGGCTCCGGTCCTTTGCAACCTGAACTCGACCAGACCGGGGCAGTTGCAATCGATTTAATGGACGGTTCACTAAACAGCATTTTGCATGACAGTCGAGTCGGGGCGATCGCCCTTGCCAACGATGTGTATTCGTTCGGTTTGATAACCCAGGAACTTCTGAGAGGTTTCGAGCCAGGAAACCAAGACACAGTCAGAATCGATTCTCTGGTGGAAGAGATGCTCCAAGCTGACTGGAGCAGTCGGCCATCGGTGGATGACATCGCGAAACGACTGCAATTTATCGTCGCGTCTCAGCCGTCGCACTCTTTCATCATGCCTGGAATTTCTAATTCGCTTTGGAGCGATATGGTTTCGAGCAACGACAATACCAATCTTGCGACTCAAGAAATTCCGTCGTTTGCTGCAGAATCGATGGCTAGAGATCTGATGGTCCCCGCCACCATGCCTGAGCTTGGACGCTTTTCGATCGAACGCTCACTTGGCGAAGGTGGTATGGGTGCCGTATTTTTAGGCCGCGATCGGAGCAACGATGAGTTGGTTGCAATCAAAGTTCTCTCCGAAAGGATGGCCAAAGACGAAAAGGCGTCACGGCGATTCGCTAAGGAAGCGAGAATGATGTCCACTATCGATCACCCTGCTATCGCTCGACTCATCGAATTCAATCGCGCCGGCGATACCATGTATTTAGCAATGGAGTATGTAGCCGGAGGAAGTTTGGCAGACTTCACGCGAACTCAGCTACCGTTAAATGAATCTCTGGTCGTGAGTGCCATCGCTGATGCAACTCGTGGATTGAACGTTGCCCACCAACTTGGCATGGTACATCGCGATATCAAGCCCGCCAATTTATTGCTCAGTGCGCGGGGCGAACGTTCTTTTCAAAACGGCAGTTTGGACTCATCGGAAAGCGAGCCATTGATCAAAGTTGCCGACTTCGGTTTGGCAAAGCATTTCGAACTGACGGAGTCGCTGGCGATGACCCAAACCGGGATGATTATTGGGACTCCTCACTACATGGCACCTGAACAATGTCGCGGCGAAGAAGTTAGCCCCGCAGCGGATGTTTACGCGCTCGGCATTACTCTGTTTCAGTGCTTGACTGGTCGAGTTCCGTATGATGGACTATCACCTATCGAAATTTTTCGATTGCATTGCGACGCATCTATCCCAAAGATGCGTTCACT
>JAYVBW010000147.1:0-4767 GCA_043750255.1 Pirellula sp. | reverse complement strand
TCGCGTACGAACTTTGCCGCCCTCGCATATTGACCGTTTATCGGTTGACCCTGTAGTTGCCGTTGCCGGACCGAAAAGGAAAATCCCATAAGGCGATGTACACCGCCACAAGCCGCTCCGATAATGGGTTGAGCCAATTCTTCTTGGATTAGTTTTTGGATACTCCATTGTTTTCCGTCATTGGCTCGCCACTGTTTATTCGAATCCAAGTAGTAAGATAACCCAATTAACTTGAAGGTCAGCTCCGATTTTTCTTTGCAGGTAGCCATTTCGTACCGAACCAAGTCCTCGACAGTAAATTTCGACGAGCCGATTTGAATCGGGTAGTTCAGCGGCACATTGGATTGCGCTAAGATTGCTAAAAACTGACCTTCGTGCCCTTGTACTCCGTCACCCACATTGGGCGTGAATCCCTTGCCCTTGGGCGTGAACATGCGTTGCGTTCGGCAAGTGCCATTGTGGCACATCCAACCGATCGCATTGACACGCCCCTGTGCGTGAATCATTTCATAGTCAGCGCCAAAAGCTAACACCGCATGCATCACCGCCCAAGGGGAACGGACGGACGTGGATTCCGGATTGTCGAGGTAGTGTGTTAGGCATGCATTCGTTCGCTGCAGTCGCCTTGCAAGAATAGCGTCCAAAGGTTTGCTTTCTACAATGGGCGAGACTTTTATTCCTTCGTTCGTTGGATCATCAACGGGTACTTCACTGCGGTGTGCACCCGGTTTCGATGCCAAAAGTGCATCAACGCCTTGTTGATCTCGACCACTTCCACCACTGCGTGGATCCAGTTGCGGCTCTTCCTGTTCGCGTTGTGAATCCGGATCGCGATTCACGGGCTGCTTGGGACCAGCATGATTTTTTGAAACAGGCTCTGTAACTTCTGGTTCTTTCTCGAACGGAATGCGGACCGTGCGGGGTGCTGGCTTTCGTGGTGCCACTTCTGCGATCACTTTATCAGCCACATCGACAACTTCGATTGCCTCGTTTTTTTGAACGGCCAAGCTAGCAACAGAGGGTGTTTCATCCATTCGAATCATTCGCGGAGGTTCACTCGTTCTAGCGTCGGTGTAGGCTAGGCTTTCGACCATTGTTTCTTTTCGTTCTGTCGGCGCTTCTTCAACAGTTTCATCAACGAATAGGTTGCTCGTTGGACCAGCCATCCACCAGAAAAACGGCGTGACGTGTGACATGCTTGCCGTCGCGATCTTCAGCGCGAGGGGCGAAAAAGGTTCCAATTCTTCCATGTTTTCCGCTGCAAACCGAGGCGTGGCAGAATCCGTGGAAGTTGCCAGGTACGTATGCGCAGATCCAATGACGAAAAGGCTATCCGCTTTGGGAGCAGACTCACTTGGGCCAAACTCGGTTCTATTCCAATCAATGACGGGCGGTTGAGCAGGGTTTTCCGGAGGTGCCGATCGTTTTAAAGAATCTTGTGGATCGCTTAGTCGAAGTCGGTTAGGCTTGCTCTGTAGCTCTGCAGCCTGCTGGCCAAGAGCCCAGTTTCCACCAAAAGACAGCATTGCAAATGCAAGCACAATGAAACGGGCAATACAATGTCGATGAAACCGCAACCGCATAGTTCCTTGGCACCAATCTTACGCGAATCATTTTCAAAGTACGATCACCCAGACTCTTTATCGGCGTAACTACCATGTCCGATATAGTCATAAAAAGCGGAAATCTCACGCGTGATTTCTACCGGATCAATCCATTATCTTGTGAATGGCAAGTACGGCTGTACCGCTTCGTAGAAAGTGGTCGCTTTTGGCTCTACGTTTTCGCCGTTGAGATAGCGTTTCCACATGGTAATGTCCCCTTTAAAATCTTTGCCGGTGAATTCGCGGAGAGCCAGCGACGCGTGATACTGCACGGCAGGCGAACGGTCCCCTAGCTGTTTCGCCAAGAACTGCTTTACGTCGTCAGTTTTGTGCGGGCCGAGTGACTCCAAGGCGGCCAAGCGAACACTTTCGCTCTTGTCGGATGCCGCCATTGCTAACAAGGTTTGCGTTGTTTCGGGTGTAACTTGCCTACGCAGCGATTGGGAAACGGCCAATCGGACCTTATCATTTTTGTCCTGCGACAATTTTATGACGGCCTCGGTTGCGCCCGGCTGTTGCAAAACTTTCGATAGAGCGAGGACAGCCTCGCGTCGAATTTCTGGACTCGTTTCGGTCTGAACAACCGAGCTTATCGTGTTGACCCATTTTGCCTGTTCTTCCACTGGCATCGTTGGGAATTGACGCCCAACGAGTCGCATCTCATCAACGCGTTGCGAGAAAACAGGTCCGCGTTCCCGGTCCTTTTTCCATTGGCTTTGAATGACAGGATTGAGTTTCTTCAGTTCATAAAGTGGTCCGTCGATGCATCCAACGACTGATGAAAGTGCAAATGGAATGAGGAAAAAACCCACTCGAGTTGATGGTGTGACTTTTTGATTGTCGTCCACGGAATTCATCCCTGGGCCATTGAATGCGACTATACACATCGTGGACGATACCAAACTGGTCGAATGTGCATCCAGATCAATTCCGAATGAATATCGGATAACGCTTTGTCGCTGAAGAGGTTTGCGTCTAAAATCAAAGTGCAAATTCGCTTTGATTGCCAACGCTTATAAAAAGCCTAGCCGATGAATAATTCAAGAATGATTTCCTACCTTTGCCGTAAACGCCTTCATTCTGCTTTGTCTCTGTTGATGTCCATTGGCATCGTCCTCTGCATTTGGAACACCCAAATTCCTTATGGACATTGTGGCGATTGGTCCGTTGGAAGAGGGAATTCGACGTCGACCGCGACTGCGGACAGTAAACTCCCAGCCAAGCCTGAGGTTCTTTGGGAATATAAAACGGACTCGGAAAAATCCGGTTTCGAAGGAACACCGATCATCTTTGGTGGGAAAGTCTTTGTCGGTGACTTCGAAGGAAAAGTCCATGCCGTCGACCTAATTACAGGAAAAGCCGTTTGGACGGTAAAGAAGAAAGATGGCTTTGTGACCGCCGCTGCGGCCAATCGAGATTGCATCGTCATTGGTGATTTCAGCGGAATGATCTATTGCTTGGACGCAAGCACTGGCAGAGAAGTCTGGGCTCGCGAAATCGAACAACAAATTGCTAACGGTCCCAATTTTTACGGGGACAACGTACTCCTCACGAGCGAAGGAGGCACGATGTTCGCAATGGATCTCAAGACGGGTGAGCCCAAATGGAATTTTGCCACAGGCGATCAATTACGCTCTTCGCCAACGATTTGGAAGACTTATTCATTGCTAGCTGGATGCGATGGAAAATTGCACAAAATCGATTTGATCAAGGGTGAATCAACCGGCGAAGGTGTCCCTCTCCAAGCTCCCACGTTGAGCACTCCAAGTGTCATTGGCAAGATTGCCATCGTACCAACGCAACCTGGAGTAGTGCTTGCAATCGATGTCGAAACCGAAAAGATACTGTGGACTTTTGCGGATGCATCACAGTCCAACGACATACGATCGTCTCCTGCAGCATTGGGCAAATTCGAAAACGAACAGCTTAGCGGCATTACGGTAGTGACAACGCGAAACAGACGCGTTCTTGGCCTTGATTTACAGAATGGAAAAATGCTTTGGGAAGCAGTCCTAAAAAAGCGAACAGACGGTTCACCGATCATTTGTGACGGTCGAACTTGGGTGGGTGCCGCAGACGGAATGATTTACGCTTTAGACTTGAAGACCGGCTTAGAGACTTGGTCCTATCAAATGTCGGGCCAAATTCTCGCTTCGCCAGCCATAGCGGATGACAGACTTGTGATCGCGACAGAAAAAGGGAGTGTATTTTGCTTTGGCCAAAAGTAAAACGCAGCTAGCGATCGTCTCACTGCCCACAACTCTCACTGCACCCAACATAGAATCCTCCCAATTTTCTCGTTTCCAAGCTCCAGCTTGGAAATGCCAGTCCGCGAAGCACTGCTTCGCCGTTCCGTGGAATTATTGAATCAACCGAGCAAGTTTGGCCTTTCTTTGAAGTGGTTGGTTTTGCTATGCCATACAGCAGCATAGGAACAATAAGAGTCTTACGCATCCCATAGACCTTGATTGCTATTATCCCCACGCACATGGCAAGCCGAAAATCGAATACCAAAGCGATACTGCGTGTGCAAAGCGGTTTAGCCCGATGTCCAACATCCATCGTGCTATTGGTTCTCGTTCATTGCTGTATTGCATTCACAGGCTGCCATCGCTTTCCAGCCACCCAAGCGATGCGACAGTATCAGTTGGAAAGTGACCGACTGCTCGCCGAGTTCCGTGCACAAAAAAAACGTGCCGAGGAGCTTGAGGTCCGCAATGGCCAATTGGAACAAAGGCTCGCGGAGAGTGAAAAACTACTTGCGCGCAGTCTTGGTGGAACCACTGGACGGAGCACAGCAGGCAATACGAATCGCAGCCGTAGCAATTCCGAACTGACGATTGGCAATGCCCCCGGTGATCGCAGCGCAATCAACAATTTGTCAGATGCAAACTCGTCGCGATCATCCGCACGCGGCCCTTCAAAAATCCTACGGGGCGGATTACCTGATACTCCTCCCTCCACTAGTGGCCAATTGACCTCTGGGAATCGCAACGATCCACTCTCGCTGGGTAGTGGTCCAAGAGACTTGAGAGGCGATCCCAAAAGCGAATCCCAATGGCGCCCCGTCCATCGCGGGCAATAAAGTCCGAACTCTGCATATTGCCCTACATTACTATCCACCAATGCGTTTCAGCACAGCGTCCAACGTCGGCTTGATCGC
>JAYVBW010000146.1:0-2120 GCA_043750255.1 Pirellula sp. | reverse complement strand
GTTGTTGAAATGCAAGCAGACACAGCCGAGCTTGAGGCGAGTCCAGCTTTGGCAGCGGTGCCGGACCTCTCTTTGACTGAGATAGTGGTTCCCGACTTTACGCCTTCTCTTACACGAGCAGATCTGGTTGTTCCCGTTTCATTCAGCAATGGGTTGCGAGGCAGAACGGGACCGATGAAGGATGCATTGCTGCGAGCTTACGGTGGCACACCAGGGACCGAGGACGCGGTGGAAGCGGGCTTGAAATGGCTGGCAAAAAATCAACGCTCAGACGGTTCATGGAGTCTGGTCGGTCCGTATAACGACGGAGGTGTCACCGAAAACAAGCCGGCTGCAACTGCCATGGCACTTCTCGCTTTCATGGGAGCAGGAAACACGCACAAATCGGGTGCTTACAAAGAAAATGTGCTCAAAGGTATGGGTGTCATTAAGAGATTTCAGGACAAAGATGGCTTCTTTGCAGATCAGTCTGCGGGTAATCAGCGTACTTATGCACAAGCCCAATGCACGATTGCCATCTGCGAACTATACGGCATGACAGGCGATCCAGAAATCCGTGACTTCGCGCAAAAAGCCGTTCGTTACGCAGAAAAGTCACAAGGGAAAAACGGCGGATGGCGATACCAACCTCGCGAAGGTGGTGATACCAGCGTGACGGGTTGGTATGTCATGGCCCTCATCTCTGCTCGAATGGCAGGCTTGGATGTCGACAGCGAAGTATTGGAACGGATCAATGCGTTTTTAGATTCGGTTCAAAGATATGGGCCTCGATCGAATCAAGTCAACCCAGACGGTGAGCGATATGCGTACCAAGCATACTCTACTGGAACACCCTCTATGTCGGCCGAGGGCATTCTATGCAGATTGTATCTGGGTTGGAACACCAAAGACCCGCGTATTGAAAGCGGTTCCGAGTTTCTATGCAGTCAACCCATTTCCAAAGACAAAGGTCGAATTTCTTATTACTATTGGTACTATGCGACGACGTCGCTGCATCATGTGGGTGGCCGTTTTTGGAAGGAATGGAATGATGTGATGAAGGACGTGTTACCTGAATTGCAAATCAATTCCGGTAGAGAAAAGGGTAGTTGGCCACCCGGCGGGGACCCACATGAAAGCGGCGGCGGTAGACTGTATGCGACTTGTTTTGCAATCTATTGTCTTGAGTCCTACTACCGGCACCTTCCTCTCAGCGATATGGCTCCAAAGCAATGAACAAAAGCACACTTTCGAATCCCGTTGAGTGGACGAACCCTACCGATTCGCCAAGTCAGTTGCTCGATGCAATCGGCATACTAGAAACGTTGGGGTGGGCGGCAGCTTTGGTGGCACTCGACCAAATGTCCAAAGCGGCTCAGATAATTGTCCTCCAAGCGGAATGGAACGACATGAATGGTTCCATAATCAAAATTGCAGGCTCAACCAGCCATGTCCAATCAGCGCTTGAGGCAGGACTAAATGCAGCGAATGCGATGCATCCACCCACCAACGTGAACTCGGCTCCGAAATCGATGGTCCGATTGATCAACAGGCCGGACGAGCAAGCCTTGCGTGCTATCTTGAGCCCCGACGAATTCAGCGTATTGATTGAGCAATCGGTCGTGAAGCGACCGATTGCTCAGTCGCATGAAACCACTTCCTCAGATTCTTTTGGAGATAAAAAACAGATGGCGTCCCATAGCCAAGCACTCGGATTTATTGAAACACAAGGCTTCACGGCAGTATTCGAAGCGATTGATACGGCATGTAAAGCGGCGTCGGTTGAAGTCGTTGGTAAAGAAAAGTTGGGAGGCGGTTACATAACGGTGGTTATTCGAGGCGACGTGGCAGCGGTGAATGCTGCGATCGAAGCTGCAAAACCTCGCGTCGAGGGCCTCGGAAAACTGATTGCGTGTCACGTGATTGCACGGCCATCCGAGGCGGCGCTAGGATTGTTGCCGAAATAGCAAGTCCCCCTGGACGTTGAGTCTTTGATTTGCATGCTAAGCGACAGCAGGAACGTTTCGGGGAATTTTGCGGGCTGTAACGAGAATTCACATTCTTTCAGCGAACTTTTGGTACGGGTGATGCCGATAATGTCGGTGGTATCGGGTTTGCCGCACGTTCCCGTTGTAATGAAC
>JAYVBW010000145.1:0-5780 GCA_043750255.1 Pirellula sp. | reverse complement strand
GATGTCCAAGTCGTCGGCGGTATGTACCACATTCCTTGTGGGAGCGATTCGGAATTCGCGGCAGTGGACTTGCTAACGTCGATCCTTACCGATGAACCTAGCGGTCGATTGTATAAGTCCATGATCGAAACCAAAAAAGCAACCGTGATGTTCGGCGGCGCAATCGGACTGCACGATCCTGGAACCATGTTCTTTTTTGCTCAAGTTCCAAAAGACAGGGCACTGGATGTCGCTCAGGCCGCCATGATCGATACCCTGGAAAGTCTTTCAGACGATCCTGTCACCGTCCAAGAAGTGGATCGAGCACGTCAACAGATTCTCAATGCACGGGAAATGGCAGCATCGAAAACCGATAGCCTCGCCATTAGCCTGAGCGATTGGGCTGCCCAAGGTGATTGGCGGTTGTATTTCCTATATCGAGACGCAATTGAGAACGCGACACCGGAACAAGTACAACGCGTCGCAGAAAAGTATTTGGTTCGAAACAACCGAACCGTGGGACTGTTTCTTCCAACGGAAAGTTCAGAACGCATCGAAATTCCCGATCGTCCCGACGTTTCGACAATGGTAAAAGATTACGAAGGTAGAGAAGCCATTAGTGAAGGCGAAGAGTTTGACCCATCGCCAAAGAATATCGAAAGTCGACTCGTTCGTGGCGAACTCAAGACAGGAGTACCATACGCTTTCTTGCCGAAGAAGACGCGTGGTAGTACGGTCAATTTGATTCTCAAACTTCGATTCGGTGACGAAAAGTCATTGATGGGCAAGACAGCTGCTTGCGAAATGCTTGGCAGCCTCATGGAGCGTGGCACAAAAACACTTACGTTGCAACAAATCAACGATCGCAAGGACAAACTCAAAGCAGCCATTCGCGTAAGTTCGCAGCCCCTCGAGCAAGTGCTCAATGTTTTCATCGAAACAAAACGAGACAAGTTGATAGAAGTGCTCGAGTTGGTCGCAGACATCCTCCGCAATCCGCGTTTAGACGACAAAGAATTGACGCTGCTCAAGGACCAAGTGTTCACTCAGCTCGAGAATCAAAAACGCGAGCCTGAAATATTGGCTGCCCTAGCTGTGTACCGTGTTCTGAATCCCTACAAGCGAGGAGATGTACGTTATGTTTCTACTATCGAAGAAGAACTGGAAGACTATCGGAACCTGAAACTTTCCGACGTTAAGGAAATTCACAGCCGATTCCTATCCGGGACCGAAGGCGAAGTAACGGTTGTTGGTGATTTCGACGCGAAAGAAGTTGAGACGAAGCTGTCCGCGATGCTCTCAAATTGGAGATCGAAAATCCCTTATCAACGCATCGCTGCATCTGCCACGACTGACATTAAAATCCCAATGCAGTCGATTGAGACTCCGGACAAAGCCAATTCCACCTACTTTGCAAGCCAACAATACGCGATTCGAGATGACCATCCCAAGTACCCTGCACTTTTAATTGGAAACACCATTTTAGGCGACGGTGGATTGGCATCGCGACTCGGCCACCGAGTCCGGCAGGACGAGGGGCTCTCGTATGGCGTTTCAAGCAGTTTCGCGGCTAGTCCCATGGATGAGCTTGCTGTGCTTTCGATTACTGCAAATACAAGTCCAGCAAACCGAGACAAACTAATTAGAGTCATCGACGAGGAAGTTCGCAAATTAGTAAAAGCTGGCGTTACTGAAAAAGAGCTGAAGGATAACATTCAAGGCTACTTGCAAAAGCAACGACTAGTGCGTTCACGCGATGCAGCTCTCGCAAGCATTTTGGCAAAAAACCTTTTTACAGGGCGAAGCATGGATTACTACGAAAAACTCGAGGCGGACGTTGCCCATTTGACAGTGGGTAATGTAAACGAAGCGATAAGCGAAACTATTTTACCAGATCGATTTGTGATTGCGACCGCAGGCGATTTTGCCAAGCCTAGCCCGCCCAAGCCAAGCCCCCCCAAGCCTACGTCCTCCAAGCCGTAGTCAATCGTACGGCACTCGCCCCGCGAATTCTCCATTCTCCATTCCTCATTATCAATTTGCTCAACATGGCTTCTATTCGCAAACTTCTCGCTGCCAACCGTAGTGAGATCGCTACTCGTATTTTTCGAAGCGCACACGAACTGAAAATCAGAACCGTTGCTCTCTATTCGCACGAAGACCGATTCGCTCTCCATCGATTCAAAGCTGACGAAGCCTATCAAATCGGAAGAGCTGGCGAGCCGATTCGATCTTACCTAGATATTGATGGCATCGTGCGACTCTGCCTCGAAAATGGAATTGATGCCGTTCATCCAGGTTATGGCTTCCTATCTGAAAATGCAGAATTCGCAAAGGCACTCGCTGCTGCGGGAATCACGTTTGTCGGCCCAAGCGTTAGGGCACTTGAATTGCTCGGTGATAAAGTAGCCGCTCGGTCGATTGCCAAAAAAGTCGGCGTGCCGGTCCTCGATGGCTCTGCTCGCGCAGTCGCGTCGCTCGATGAAGCGATTGCTACGGCAAAGAGCATGGGCTATCCGATCATGCTCAAAGCTTCCAAAGGTGGTGGCGGACGCGGCATGCGTGTTGTTGAATCGGAAAGCGAACTGGCACCCAATTTGGAGCAAGCCCAACGCGAATCTAAAAACGCCTTCGGCAGCGATGAAGTATTCCTCGAAAAACTCGTTGGCAAAGCTCGGCACCTTGAAGTGCAAATCCTGGGCGATCAACACGGCAATATCATCCATCTCCACGAACGTGATTGCTCCGTTCAGCGACGCCATCAAAAAGTCGTCGAAATCGCGCCTGCACCGAACCTGACCAAGAAGACCGCTTCGGAGTTGCACGAAGCGGCCATCGCCATTGCTAAAGAAGTTGGCTACTACTGCGCCGGAACGGTTGAGTTCCTGCTCGATACCGAGACTAACAAATTCTATTTCATCGAAGTCAATCCACGAATCCAGGTTGAACATACCGTCACCGAAGAAGTCACCGGCATCGATTTGGTCCGAGCCCAGATTTTGGTCTCTTGCGGTGAAAAACTAGGAGACGACTCGCTCGGCCTACCACTTCAAAAAGATGTCCAGGTCGTCGGAACAGCGCTGCAGTGCCGAGTCACCACCGAAGACCCTACCAACCAATTCCGTCCGGATTATGGACGAATCACTCATTATCGAAGTGCCGGGGGCATGGGTATTCGACTGGATGCCGGTAGCGCATTTAGCGGTGCTGTCGTGAATCCGTTCTACGATTCGCTGCTGGTAAAGGTAACCGCACGCGGTCGCAATCTCGGCGAAGCTGCCGGACGAATGGAACGCTGCCTCCAAGAGTTTCGCATTCGAGGGGTCAAGACGAATATTCCGTTTTTGATTTCGCTCATCACTCACAAGACGTTTCTGGCGGGTGATGCGACAACTCGGATGATCGACAAAACTCCGGAACTGTTTACACTGCAACGACGTCGCGACCGGGCCACTCGGTTGCTCAGTTTCATCGCTGAGACCTTGGTCAATGGCAACAAGTTGATCGGCAATCAGAACCAGATAATTCGCCGCGAGCCTGCATTGCTCCCCAAGCTTGATATCACCAAGCCGATGCCGGAAAGTTACCGGAATCAATTCTTGAAACTGGGGGCCAAAAAATTCTGTGACTCAATCCGCGGCAGCAAAGAGTTATTGCTGACCGACACGACCATGCGAGATGCACATCAGTCGCTGTTGGCAACGCGAGTCCGCACGTTTGACATGATGAAGATAGCAGACGCGTACGCTCGCTTGACGCCACAATTTTTCAGTTTGGAAATGTGGGGTGGAGCAACCTTTGATACCACAATGCGATTCTTAAAGGAGAGTCCATGGCAGCGACTGTCCGAACTGCGCTCTAAGATACCGAACATGCTCTTTCAGATGTTGCTGCGCGCTTCGAACGCAGTTGGATATACCAACTACCCAGACAATGTCGTTTGTGCTTTTGTGAAGGAAGCGGCGAATGCTGGCATCGATATTTTCCGCGTATTCGATGCGCTCAACTGGACCGAAAACATGCGAGTTGCGATGGACGCCGTCGTTGAGTCAGGCATGATTTGCGAAGCGGCCATCTGCTACACCGGCGATATCCTCAATCCCAATCGACAGAAGTATTCACTGAAATACTATGTCGACTTGGCTAAGGAACTCGAGCGCATGGGCGCTCACATTTTGGCTATTAAAGACATGGCGGGATTGTGCAAACCCGCAGCCGCGAAAAAACTAGTCGCAACGCTTAAACAAGAGATCGGCATCCCAATCCATTTTCACACCCACGATACGGCTGGCATCCAAGCGGCCTCGATTCTCAACGCTGCGGACGAGGGACTTGAAATTGCAGATGGTGCGTTCGCGTCGATGTCGGGTGGTACTTCGCAAGTTAACTTGAACACGCTCGTCGAATCGCTCAGGTTTTCACCGCGAGATAGCCAGCTCAAGACCGATGCTTTGACTGAGTTGTCGGAGTATTGGAAAGCGGCTCGGCAATTCTATGCTCCATTCGAAAGCGAGTCTTTGGTTGCAGCCGGCGACTTGTACCAACACGAAATGCCCGGTGGCCAATACACAAATCTGTACCAACAAGCCAAGGCATTGGGGTTATCGGAACAATGGTCCGACGTTTGCAAACGCTACGCGGAGGCCAACGAATTGCTGGGCGATATTGTCAAGGTGACGCCGACCAGCAAAGCCGTGGGTGACCTTGCGTTGTTCATGGTGGCTAATCAATTGTCTGCAAGCGACGTTGTTTCCGGTGCTCGCGAGATTGCCTACCCCGCCTCGGTATTGGATTTGGTTGGCGGCATGATGGGTCAACCGCCGGGCGGTTTCCCCGCGCAAGCGAAGCGGTCGATACTCAAAGACAATCCTGAGGTACTGCAACGACCGGGTGAAACGTTGCCGCCTGTAGATTTCGTCGCGATTGGAGTGCAGTTGAAGCCGAAATTGGGACGGGAAGCGACGATGCGAGATATTGTCACAAGTGCCCTCTATCCAAAGGTTTTCGATGAGTATGTAACGCACGTTCGAAACTACGGCGACGTGTCGTTGATACCGACTTCGGTCTTTTTCTTTGGGCCATCGATCGGTGAAGAGTTTTCGGTCGAGATCGAAGCGGGCAAGCGACTAATCATAAAATTTCTAGCGATTGGCGAAGCGCGCCCGAACGGAACTCGAACGGTCTTCTTTGAGCTAAACGGCCAGCCACGGGAAGTGGAAATTGTGGATACATCGATTGAATCCAAAGCGGCGAAGCGAGTCAAAGCAGACTTAGCCGACCCAACGCATGTGGCGGCTGGTATGCCTGGGATGGTGATTGGAGTTGCCGTAACGCAAGGCACCACAGTGACGAAGGGTCAAAAGCTCTTGGCATTGGAGGCGATGAAGATGGAAACGGTGATCAATGCCGAGCGAGATGGCGAAATATCGCAACTGCTAGTGCAATCCGGCAGCCAAGTTGAGACGGGCGACCTTCTGTTCGTGCTCAAATAAATGTTTAACCGGCGCAGCCGCGGACCTTGTCAATGCGATTCGTTTAACCGGCGCAGCCGCGGGCACTGTCAATGCGATTCGTTTATCCGGCGCAGCCGCAGGCACTGTCGCTTCAACGCGACCCAGAGACCACACTTCATTGCGTTTTATGTGTCTTTTTAATAGGCACCATTTTTGCCGCGATAGACTCAAAGCACGCAAAAATGCTGACCCATTTGGACATGTCTATGGTTTTTCGTAGGTACCAGCGGCTGCGCCGGTTAAACAAATCGCATTCGCCGGTTAAGCAAATTGCATTCGCCGGTTAAA
>JAYVBW010000144.1:0-8772 GCA_043750255.1 Pirellula sp. | reverse complement strand
ATTGCCCCTGTTGTCGTATTGGTAATTCACGTTGCCACCATCGGGGTGTCTCACGCGAGTTAGCTGACCAAGATTATCGTAAGTAAAGTTTGTGGTGTTGCCGAGCGGATCGATTTCGGAAACCCGGTTGCCGAGCACATCGTAACTGTATTTGAAAATCGCACCGAGCGGATCAATTGACTTCACAAGCTGGCCGAGCGCGTCGTACTCGAACGTGGTGCGAAAGTTGCGTCGGATAAATTATCGATCGCAACCAAAATGCGGCCGGATACCGCAACGTCTCCCACGTTGGTGACCTAAAGATCGATTACTAAGACTCCGCTATCCTCGAGCAAAGTCGTCCTGCCATAAACGGGTTTCACAATCGAAGAGACGTCAACCAACAGATTCGCGTCGACGGGTTCGAAGGGTGATCGAATGGCAGCTGGCACCGCCATACCGGTAGGTGCTGGCTCGGTAACATCAATAATTTCAACACTGCGAATTACGACGCTGGTGGTCGTATCTGTGTCGTCGTACGAGTCTAGCGACAACTTGAACCTTGGTTCCCATCGCGAGCCCGGTTAAATTAAAAGTCGCGGTTGAAATGAAGCCGTTTGGCAACGTCGTTGATAGAGTGCCAGCACCGAAGCCGGGTTCGATATTCTCACTCCAGTTGTTGGACGCCTGGCGATTGGCAGCAAACGTGTCAACTCGAAAAAAGGCCGAGCCAGAATCATGACTGTCTATTTCCCGGTTTCGGCACAAGCTGCTTCACAATGGATATTTCAAGCCTTACGAACTGAATTGGACTTTCTTTTTGGAATACACCACAATGCGAGGTACTTTTATTAGACGCTCGTTCCCAAGCTCTAGCTTGGAAACAAGAGTTCCCGAAGCTCTACTTCGATACCCTGAAAACACTGGCGGACCATCACGTCGGTTCCAATGACTGGTGGCGTGTGTCGGTCGAATGCAGGGTCCGGGAAGCAGAGCTTCCAGAGTGTGCGTTCCCAAGCGAGAGCTTGGGAACGAGTGGATGAAAACGATCACTTTGGCAGTTCGATTGTTTTCCATTCTGAGCCCGCACTCAGACTCAACCGTTCATCTTTTGGTCCGACGAAAATATTCAGCACGCTTGCCTTCTGCTTGGTCAAAAATAGGCTTGTTAACAATACAGGATCGAGCCGAACAACGGCACCATCGTCGCATCCGACAATTAAAAAACGCCCATCGTGCGTCCAGGCAATTGATCGCGGCGTGCTTGCAAAGCGATGAAATCGGACCATTCGACCTATGCTGGGCTGCCAAAAACGTACCGTTCGATCCTCGCTTGCTGAAGCCAATAAACTCTCCTGACCTCCTTCGCGAACCGGCTGCGTTGCCAACGTATGAACTGTTCCCGTATGCTGGCGTAAAACTTTGAGCGTTAATCCGGTACCAGAATTCCACACGACGATGGTTCGATCCCCGCCTGCGGTTGCGACGGTTCCGTCCAACAAATAGGTCGCAGCAAACACAGGCCCCGAATGGCTTGTCATCGTGATGTGCGACGCTTTCGCATTCAAACCGTAGACCTTACAATAGCCGTCCCAACTGACCGAAACCCATTCTTGCTCGTCGCCACGCCAAGCGACCTTGTAAACTACATCCTGATGTTCACTCCATGACTGCTCAAGCTCCAAGTCAGGCCAACTACGCATTTGCACAACACCAGTTGATCCAGGGCTTCCACCAGCCACCAGCAACTTACTTCCATTCGGTGAAACAGATACGTCATGAATACTATCGAGCTCACAGTCCTTCGTTCGCACATGGCTGAACTTGGGCCAGTCACGAATAACTAACCCTCGTTGCGAACCTGCGATGACCGACTGGTTGTCCAAAGAGAAAACTAGTGACGTTATAGGTGGATCGGCAATGCAATTAAGCTGAAGTTCGAAAAAACACAGAAGCAATGCGGATGGAAAAATCCCGACACATCGATTGCTTAGCAATTGCAACGTCATGCTATCGAATCCTAGTTGGGACACAACTAACCAATCTCGGAAATATAATGACCACCTTGATTGATCCGCACGGGACGACCGTCCGATGTCACAAGTTCGCCGTCCGGATCGATTCCCAAGAGACTGTAAATGGTGTTTGCAAGATCGGCTGGCGAAATAGGTCGCTCCAAAGGACTTTCGCCGATGCGATCGCTCGCTCCAATGACTTGGCCGCCGCGTACACCTCCACCCGCTAGCACAACACTGAATACCCGCGGCCAATGATCTCGCCCACCCCCTGTGTTGAGCTTGGGCGTTCGTCCGAACTCGCCCATGGCTACTACCAAAGTTTCGTCAAGTAATCGACGCTCTTCCAAATCTTCAATCAATGCCGAAAAGGCTTGATCAAAAGTCGGCACCAATCCGACACCGACCTTGGCGCCACTATACCCGTCTCGCAACGAGAGTATCAAATTCTGATGCGTATCCCAACCGGTCTGGAGCACGGAAACCAGCCCAACGCCGCGTTCGATCAATCGCCTAGCGAGCAGACAACTTTGACCGAAAGTGCGCGGTCCATAACGTCCGCGAGTCGCGTCGCTCTCTTCACTAAGATTGAAAGCCCGTTTTGCCTCCGGCGTAGAAATGAGTCTAAACGCTTGTTCAAACGTGGGGTCTAATGTGATTTTGTCCGCCGAAAGTGCCCTATCCGTCGCTTCAATCTGTTGCAGGAATTGTCGACGGCGGTGCAAACGATCGCCACAGAGGCCAGGATAGTAGTCGAGGTCTTTCACTTGAAAGTCCGGCCGTGCCGGATCGCCTCCAATGGAAAATGGCCCGTACTTCGCTCCTAGAAAACCAGCCCCCATGCTCGAACGCGTCTCGGGAACTGTTATGTAGCTTGGAAGAGGCGAATCGGATTGCTGACGATGAGCGACTACCGAACCGATACTCGGATAAGCCACCGGCGATCCAGGCTGATAACCTGTCAACATGTAATAGTTGGCGATCCCGTGTTCGCCAAGTGGCGACGTAACCGACCTCACAATCGCTAATTTATCGGTAACGCGCGCAGTGGACGGAAGAAGTTCTGAAAGTTCAATGCCGGGAACTACCGTGGCAATCGGTTTGAACGGTCCTCGAACTTCTTCTGGAACATCTCGCTTTGGGTCAAACGTTTCGAGATGACTCGGTCCGCCGTCCAACCACAACAGGATGCACGACCGAGCTTTGCCGTTTCCTTTTGACGAAACGGCCTGTGTTGCTTTGGCAGTGAACCACTGTGAACCAAGCCCCAGCGAAACCAAACTTCCGATACGCAGAAAGTCCCGCCGCATCGTTTGCTTCGATAATCCTGTAAAATAGTCCATGTCGAGTCTCGCTATCGATTCGCAGAAAAATCGTGTGAACTAACGATCGCCCACACAAAGTCCTCTAACCAGCGTCCTTGCTCTTCATGCGTTAGAGCATTCAATTCGACAAGCCACACGCCAAGTTGTCGTTCGTTCGGTTGCTTTGCCAATGCCCGAAGATAAAAGTCCTCGACGATCGTTCGTGCTGCCGTCCCATTGCGAAGATAAGATTGCAGTCGACCACCCTTGTCAGCGATTCGCCGATTGAGCAGATCGCCATTGATTGCGTGTAACTTCGCAGCAAGACCCTGTTGCTGACTTTGCGATTGGCACACTTCGCTTCGCGAACCACGTCCCAGCGCATCTAAGTCGGCAGAAGCGTGCGTCGGATCGAGCCAAGCGATCGCGCGCTGGCGACTCTGGCCTTGTTCCGGACTGGTGGAGTTTAGAACGTCATCGATCGCATCCAGAAGCACTTCGGGGAGCAAAGGCTTCGATATATTTGCGCCATACCAAGGCTCAAGCTCATTCGATTGGAATTGTGGATTGGAACTACGGGCGTACGCGTCGCTGCAGGCAATTATCCGCAGTAGTCGCCGCAAATCATAGCCGTTGGATACGAAATCAGCCGTCAGTCTTTCAAGAAGCTGTGCATGGGAGGGAGGATTCGTCTCTCGGAAATCATCAACTCCTGCGACTAAACCTCGGCCCATCATCGCATCCCAAAGCCGATTCACCATTGCCTTTGCAAAGTGCGGATTATCCTTGTCTAACATCCAGTTTACGAAGCTTTCCAAAGCCGGTTCGGTTTCATCCAAATTGCGAACACCGGGAAGACGAGGCAGCGCCGATTCTCCCGTTCGCAAATTTGTGACCGCTCCTTGCTTCTTCAACGCAACAGTTCTACCGCGATCGAACCGCGCAAAGATGGCTGCAAGTCCGTGGTAGTCGTCCTGAGTCCACCTCGCGAATGGATGGTTGTGACAGTTAGCGCATTGGATGCGAGTACCCATGAATACGCTACTAACAAGCTCGGCATGCTGACGAGCATCGGTTGCCGAGCGAGTAAAGTTTGCAGCTCCAAAAACATGGCTATCGCCAATCGCGGTCAGTAGCTCTCGAACCATCTCGTTGTACGGACGCCGACTCGCAATTGATTGCAATATCCACTCGCTGTAGGCGCGGGCCGCCTGCGGCTCGTCAGGAGAGCTGCGGAGCTTGAGCCATCGCGCCATGCGCAATGCCCAGAACGAAGAAAATTCCGCGCTCTCGAGAAGCTCGTCTATCTTTTTCTCGCGACTATATGCGGTACCATTGGATTGAAACTCCCGCAGCTCTTCCGGCGTTGGCAATCTGCCTGTTAAATCAAGTCGCAAACGGCGGAGAAAAGTGGCGTCATCGGCTGTCTGATTCGCAACTAAGTTCAATTTGGCGAGCTGAGCGTCGATCTCAGAATCGACCAAACTGCTTGAGGTTGCAACGCGATGTTGAGCGTCCACCTTGGCTTCGTGTGGTAGCAAAACAGAAACTGGCACGATCCGATTCCAAAAGCGAGCCATGATCACGTGTTTACCGGGTCGATAGCAACGAGCTCGCGATGGCCCGTGAAGTATCTCCACCGAGGTAGGGTCGTCCGAGCGAAAGACAGTCCACTCAGTTACGTCGGTTTCCTCACCGTCCGAAAACCTTGCGATCGCTCGAAGCGCCACCGATTCACCTGGCATTGCTGTAATAGCTTCGGCAGGATCGACTCGCAAATCCGTGAGGTGCCGTTGTGCTCTCGCGTTGCACCTTGTCCAATCCATCGCCGCAAGACTGCAACACTCGTTGAATCCTCCTCGAGAACCTCGCCGCCGCCGTGATCGAGCATTCCAAGTGGTTTGGCTAAAACGAGACTCTTCGCTACATCGACATGATTGATGCGACGCCCTTCGGCGAAGGAGACGATGGCAGCATAATCAGCTTGCGGATCACTTCCGAAAAGCGATAGATGAAATCCACTTCGTCCGGCAGCAGCTCCATGGCACGCGCCCGCGTTGCAGCCTGCGTGGGTGAGCATCGGCACAATCTGTGAGTCAAAGTCAACGATTGCAGCCGGTTCTGCAACAAGCACTGTCGCCATCAGCAATGCTGCGAACATCATTTCTTCGGGTCCTTGTCCAATGGACGTGCCGAGCCGACGTTTTCTTTGCTTTCCTTGGCCCACTTCTTGAGATACTCTTGTGCTTTGGGTGTGCCGTAATCGGAGAGTTTGTCACCCCCAGTGACGGCAGTTGCGATTCGATAAATCTCGCGACGTACCGCCTCGTCGACTTTCATTGCCTTTTCGATTTTGTCTGCAAGTTGTGTCACTTGTTCTTCGGTCGCACTCTTCTGAATGAGCGGCCGAACCATGCCACCTAGGTCGGGAGCGGCGGCTGTGCCTTTGCTTTCGCCTTGTACCATTCTCATTCCCTCTTTGCCGATTAACTCCTCTAGCGAAGGAAGCGGTCCGCCAATCAGATCCGTAATCGACTTCACAATTTTTGGAAGATCGACTTGCAAACTCGGTTGGACCAATGCATAGTTCGCCACAACTTTATCATCTTTGCCGAGAAGGATAGTCAGCGTCACCAACCGATTCAGGCCATAGCTCCCTGGCCCTTCACGCCCCTCAAGCGATACTCCGGTTGGGGTATCGGAGTTAAGTGCGTGCTTCATACGTTGAAAGTTCTTTTCTGCTTCGTTCGCGTCGTCGCTCAACATGATGACGCCGGTTTGCAGGCCGTCGTTTGACCTTTTAGCAGAATAAGCAGTGAGAGTACGCACCAGCGAAATCGACTGGCGGTTGACATCGTGCACGAATACCAACAACAATGGCCTGCCCCCGGCATTCGACACGTAGTCCACATATTTACCTGCGTCAGAAGCTGATACACTTAGAACTGGAAATGGAACAAGCGGTTCCTTGGTTTGCGGTCCCGAAAAAACTATTTCTTGTGCCGGGAGCCACGTGGCAAAAAATAACCCTATCAGCAAAGTTTTCCAAAGCCCTGTTATTCGAAACATTTGGTTTGCGTTACGCATAAAACTGCTCCACATGAAATGATTCGACAGGACGTTCGGACCTGCAATCTTAACATATCGAGTTTAAGGTACGTAGCGCGTTTGGCAACAAGCGGCGGTTCGCTCATTGAAATGTAGGATAAGCTTACTGCGGCATCCAGTATATCTGAGTCCGGATAATGACACTCTGGAAGCCTGTCCCGCAATCGACTATAAAACTGTTTCTTCGATTTTCGATTCCCTTGCTCATTTCAATGCAAAGACCATGAAACTCAGTGAATTGCTTGGCGATCCAGCGTGGCTTTTTGATCTAGGTTTCCCCATCCATCAGCTTAAAAGTCCCATAATTCATCCAGAACGCTTGGACTGGCGGCTTAACGACGAGTATATGATTCCTGCCTTGAGTTCCCTAAACGGCCGAAAGCAATTTGCTGAAATGTCCATCGCGTGGAACTGCGATGGACTTTTTTTTCATTCGATTTTGAACGCTCCTGCTGACAAGGCATCTTATTTGAAGGCTAGTGGTTTGTCCTCGAAATCGTTACTGCTATCGGTGTATATCGATACGCGTTGGAGTCCTGACGTTCATCGGGCAACGACTTTTTGCCACCGTTTCGATTTCATACTTAGTCGTCCGACAAGTTCGAATCCGGTGGTTCGGGGGCATGGCGAGCTGAACCCAATCCAACGCGCTCGAGCGGCCCCAACAGCTATTCATCCCAACGACATTTCTGTTGCCTCGTTTGCTATACCTGACGGTTATGAAATTAAGGCGTATTTGCGAGGCGACACGTTGACGGGGTTTGCCCCAGAAGAATTTCAGGAAATTGGGATCTTTTACACTATCAACGACTCCGTCTTCGGCAATCAGATTATGGCCAGAACGCTACAGAGTCCCTATTTCGAAGACCCAAGTGTTTGGTGTCGCGGTAATCTTCTCCAATAAGCTTCTTAAACTCAATGCTACTCCTTCAGCGGACACGTAATTATTTTGGAGTGATTGATGGCTCCTCTATTCGACCGGATGGTTTCGTTGGCTTGACTTTAGAGCAGATCAATGAAACAGTCCTTTCCACCGAAAGGGGAAAAGTCGCGCTGAGTGAGGTTTTTGAATTATCATCAGATCAACCTTCTTTAGAGCCATTCCTCGTGATCGCGGGTGATTGCGAAACGATCGAGGGCTTAGGGACTCAGATGCAAAATGGAACGATATGCATTCTTGGAAACGTAGGTGACAACACGGGGAAAAGCATGAGTGGTGGCACACTTGTGGTGTCAGGCAATGCACGCGATCATTTGGGGGCTGGCATGACGGATGGATTAGTCTACGTCCTGGGTAATTGCCGACATGGTTTGGCATCACCGCTGGCAGGGAAAAAATCTGGTATGCGGGGCGGAGACATCTTGGTGGCTGGCAACGTTGGTGACCGCGCTTGCGAACGCATGCGCCGGGGAACTGTTTTCGTCGCTGGCGATGCTGGCGACTACTGCGCTCCGCAAATGATCGCTGGGACTTTAGTGGTCATGGGAAACCTCGGTAGCCATTGGGCGGGCGGCATGCGGCGCGGTAGTCTCATTCTCGGTAGAGACTTTTCAACCAGCCCCACAGCCTCCCTCTCAGAAGCGAGAGAGTTTGAATTGAGCTTTTTGCCACTTATTTGGCGGCATGTTGAGAAGCGTCAAAACGATGCGTTGGCAATTTTAAGTTTAGCAGTTGCGTTGACGCCAGCGGCACCACGACGAGCGTCGCAAGAGGTCCCCGGTCTTATCAAAATCCCACGAACCCGATGGGTTCAGCGCCAGATCGGCGATTTGAATTGCAATGGGCGCGGTGAAGTGTTGGTGTTAAGACGAGTTTCCTCGCCAGCCTACGGACCGGTTAAGTAAGCCTTGCTATCGAGGAGAACAGCGAAATCCCCCAAACATTACATTTTCCGTACGGGGGCGTAATTTCGCAGAAAATGAAGAATAATTTACTGAATTCCAACCTTCGAACCCGTTTTCACGATGCCTTTATACCCACACTGTGGCATAATCAATCTCTGTACCCGGCTACCCGGATTATTCATTAGCCGCAGGGCGCTAGCCCACGGTTGACCTTGCGACCATAACCGTGGGCTAGCGCCCTTCGGCTGATCAATAAATACCCTGTGAATAATCCTGGCTAGCAACCTTAATTAAAGGTTCAAGCGGACTTTTTTTATTAGTTCACACCTCGGAGGAAAAAAGATATGACTCTACAAAAGAGCAGGCGAAACGCTTTTACGCTCGTCGAATTATTGGTTGTCATTGCCATTATCGGCATCTTGGTTGGTCTGCTGCTGCCAGCTGTCCAAGCGGCACGCGAAGCGGCGAGGCGCATGCAGTGCAGCAATAATCTCAAACAACTGGGATTGGCGATCCACAAT
>JAYVBW010000143.1:0-2923 GCA_043750255.1 Pirellula sp. | reverse complement strand
GGAGCCCACCTTTGTTGCTGCGGGTCAGTATTGGCCTGAGCAATCCAGGCTTCATCCAAGATGCGTTCGAATTTCGCATCTTGATGCTCCTGGTCCAGTTCCTCCAAGAGTCGTCGCACCTGGGTTGTCATTTCGGGAGTTGATTGCCCTGCCTCGGACAATGCGACCGCACGCTGCATCTGCTCGCGAGCTTGACTCAGCAGTGCCTGCGATTCTTGCGGTTTGGTGCTGGCTTGATTACGCAAATGAACGACTTTGGCTAGAGCCGCGCTGATCCCTTCCTGTGCGACATTGCGGCGCAGTGCCAGCTCTCGGCCGCGAGCAACCAGCAACAAACTTAAAATCGAGGTAATCACTAAGCCCAATACCAATAGACTGGCGGCAATCGCAGGTCCCTTGTTGCGACTCAAAAACTTTTTCAGCCGATAGCCCGCGCTGGTCGGGCGGGCTTCGATGGGTTCATCCGCCAAATAGCGTTCGAGGTCCCGTGCAATCGCACTGGCAGAGTCATAGCGCCGGTTGCGATCCTTCTCCATCGCTTTCATTACAATCCAGTCCAACTCGCCGCGAAACTGCTGACTTAGCTTTCGTGGCTCTATTTGCCGTTGTCCAGCAATTGTAGATAGCGACTCGGCGTTTAAAGTACTAACCTGGGTGCTCGGATTCAGAGGTTCGACTTCTTGAATGATCCGACGCATCTCGTCGAAACCGGCTTGCTTAAGTGTTTCGGTATCAAAGGGCGTGCTGCCGGTCAGAAGTTCATATAGTAAGACGCCGAGCGTGTAAACATCGCTGCGAGTATCGACATCCTGGCTGTTCATTTGTTCAGGACTCATGTACAGCGGGGTACCGATCATCTGCGATAAACCTGTTTGCAGCGAGTGTTCCGTGAGTTGTTGCTGTGTCGCTTTGGCGACTCCAAAATCGATGACTTTCGGAACGAATGCCTTTTCATGTTGCTCCACCAAGATGTTGGACGGCTTGAGATCGCGGTGAATGATTCCTTTTTGATGGGCATGCTGCACAGCTCCGCACACTTCGACGAACAATTCGATTCGCTTGCGAATATCGAGCTTTTGATTGTCGCAGAATTCGGTGATGGGCAAGCCCTTCACAAGTTCCATGACGAAGTACGGGCGGCCTTGTTCTGTTGTGCCGCCATCCAATACGCGAGCGATGTTGGGATGATTCATCATTGCCAAGGCTTGACGCTCGGCCTCAAATCTGGCTACGACCTGGCGCGTATCCATCCCGGCCTTAATCACCTTGAGCGCCACAGTCCGGCGCATCGGCGCTTTCTGTTCGGCCACATAAACCGTTCCCATTCCACCCTCTCCGATCTGCTCCAAGACCGTGTAACGGCCAATTTCGGTGCCAGGTTTTATGAAAACAAATGGATCGCAAGCGCACGCGTGCATCGGCGTGGTATCAGAAAAATGAATACTTCCCATGGCAAGGTGTGCGTTGAGGAATTTCTCGACTTGATCGCGAAGCGTCGCGTCATCGCGACAGACTTCGTCAAGAAATTTTGGCCATTGATCTGGCGATTTGCCTGAAATCGCTGACATGAAGATAGACTTAACTTTTTCTGACATGGAATACATATCCTACCAATAAGATGACGAAACGCTCTCTAGAGACAGTGCGTCAAATCCCTTTCGATTTTCTCACCTACAAGAAAAGTTTTTCGCGAAATCAACTAGATTCGCCGTTCACAAGGACGGCTTGAAGCCAAACTCGAGCGTAGGCCCAGTGCCGATAAGCGGCAGCAGGTGAGATACTCAAGACTTCGGCGGCATCGGCAAGCGATAACCCAGAAAAATACCTGAGCATTACAAGCTTTTGTGCGAGTGGGTCTTCGGAGCCAAGTCGCTTTAGGGCTTCGTCGATTGCCAACAACTGATCGGGAGTCACCGAAGTCATTGGGTCAAGCTCCTCGAAATTGACCTGTTTCCAATCGCCCCCATTTTTTTGACGGGATTTACTACGAGCTCGTTCTACGAGAATTCGCCGCATTGCTTCGGCGGCGGCACCGAAGAAATGCCCTCGGCTATTCCAGTGCTGTACTTTCTCCACATCCACGAGCCGAATGTAGGCGTCGTGAACCAACGCCGTTGCTTGTAAAGTCTGTCCGGGTTTCTCCTGAGCCATCTTAGCCGCAGCCAGTTTTCGCAATTCCTCGTAAACAAGCGGCAACAGTTGCTCCGCCGCTGCCGGATCGCCGGATTCGATTTGCGACAGAATACGGGTAACATCGGACATATGGCATACGTACATAAAGAGGAATCTTGATCTGCACTAGTGTAACCGCTCGGTCGCTACCACGCTCGCATTAGCTTCTCAATCTGATCGCGCCAGCTCTGAATATCCTTATTGGATCGCTCCAGTGCCTTCGTCTCTGCACGCAATTCCACCGCTCGTTTGTTGAACGCAACTACCTGCCCACGACACGGATCAATATTCGAGCGAGATATTTCATGCCCGGGTCTGAGAGCTGCGTTCTGCGCTTTGTGATCGAGCATCGAAATCTCTGATTGCAAGTCTCGTCAGAACCATGAAAACATTGGGTTGACCAAGCGTCTTCCAAAGTACGAATGACAAAAAATAAACGAATATGTGCGCAGCGTCGTCAGACGCCGCATTCTCCTGGGTTTGATTCCGTTTCAGGAAAGAACTTCGACCATCGCAAAACTTGGATCGAAGTTAGGCAACCGGCCAATAAAAACGTACCAACGAACCCACTTCTGGGTAGGACAGTCGGTTCACGCGGAAGTTTCTTGATGGCTGCCACGCCTAAAGGTGATTTGACGCTTAGTTATCTAGTGTGAATCGACTGTCCTACCCAGATTGACGGTCCTGCTATGCGTCATGTGCGTGGCTCAACACTCTCGCATTCAGCGCGACGATTGAAACTGGCTCTAGA
>JAYVBW010000142.1:0-10275 GCA_043750255.1 Pirellula sp. | reverse complement strand
GGCTGGCCTGCGACCGCGTTCCAACAGTGGCAAACACAACCGAGTCAGTTCAACGGGAGCAAAAAAGTCAATCTCCATCACCCGCCTCAGTCGATCACTCGATGCACCGTCGAATCGGCCAATAGCGCCAGCCCCTGCGTTGTTGATCAATACGTCCAGCGCGTTCCAGTGCGATGTCGCGTGATCAAAAATTTCATGTCGATGCTGTCCGTTGGTCAAGTCCCCTTCCAAGATACTAAGTTTGCCAGGCATGGATTTGCAAAGTTCCTGGAGTGCATGCAATCGTTCGATGCGTCGAGCGGTTGCAAGCACGTGCGCGCCGCGTTGGCAAAGTTGGATTGCCAATGCTCGACCGATCCCGCTCGATGCGCCGGTTACAATGATCCTCGCATCCTTTAGATTCCGACGAGCCATTTGCTATGCAACTTCGCCTATCGCGCCGGTTGCATTACCGCCCGCAAGCGAGTCGGGGATAGCAGGGGCAGTAACATCGTCTGTCAACGGTGGCAGGAAAGTTGCGTCGATTGGACTATTCTTTTCTGCGGCAAAAGGAATTTTGCCTGAAATGACTCTGATGTCTGCTCCATGGCCTGCTAATTTACCAGCAGCGCTACTGGGCATTCGGCAGTGCACTAGAGCATGGTCATCGTTGTATTGTTTGGACATGATTTCAGCCACACTTGCCAGCCAAGCGATGGTCTTTCCATCTTCCAAGGGCAACCGAACTTCGAGTTCTACAAAATTCTTCGTAAGCGCATCGCTCACAGCCATGGAGAGTTTCTGGATACCGAGCCCGTTATGCGCCGAGATTGGGATCGAGTTCGGGTAACGATCTTGAATCGATTTAACGCGTTCGGTCGCTCCAGCACAGTCCACTTTGTTGAGGACCAATAGAGTTTCCTTTTCGTCGATGCCAATCTCGTGAAGTACTTTATAGACGGCGGAAATTTGTTGCAACACGGCTGGATTGCTCGCATCCGCAACGTGTAGCAAGAGATCGGCGTGGCGAGTTTCTTCGAGAGTGGCGCGAAAACTAGCGATGAGACGGTGTGGTAGATCGCGAATAAAACCGACAGTATCGCTCAGCAAGATGGGTCCCCAGCCCGGCAACATCCATTTGCGAGTTCGCGTGTCGAGCGTTGCAAAAAGTCGATCGACCGCTTCAACGTCAGCGTTCGTGAGTACATTCATCAGTGTGCTTTTGCCAGCGTTGGTGTAGCCAGCCAAGGAAACGCTAAACGTGTCGCCGCGCGATGCTACCTCGCGGGCCTTGCGTTTTTCGACCTTTTCCAATTCTGCCTTTAGGTCTTGGACACGTTTCTCTGCCAGGCGCCTGTCCACTTCTAATTGCTTTTCGCCTGGCCCACGCATTCCAACACCCATCGATTGACGGGACAAGTGGGTCCACATACGCTTCAGTCGCGGGAGCGAGTATTCAAGCTGAGCCAGTTCGACCGCCAAGCGAGCTTCGTGTGTCTGGGCTTTAGAAGCAAAGATATCGAGGATAAGTTCAGAACGATCGATGACCTTGATGTTGAGGGCTTTTTCGAGGTTTCGCGTTTGGGAAGGGTTGAGGTCATTGTCGAATAGAACGACGTCCGCGTCCTGCATTTCGATTAGGCCAAGAAGTTCCGTTACTTTGCCCTTGCCTAGATAAGTCGTTTGGTCAGGATGCTCTCTACGTTGGATAACGCTGCCCACCACTGTTGTACCGGCGGTCTTTGCTAAACCCTTGAGTTCATCAAATGGGTCCTCCGCTGCGATGTCTTTTGGCAAGATCAAACGGGCCAAAATACTGCGTTCACTTGTCAAGCCTTCCGAGCGATCATGCGTATGCAAAGGGATGCTTACTCCTGCAATTGTGGTGGTATCAGTGACTGCCATCGAATGTTTGGCATCTCTTTGTTAAAGTATAGCGACAGCGAGCCATCGGGCGTAAAAAAAGTGCCTCTAGGCCGTGACGAGGAGGAGTGTTCAGAGAGGAAAAGGACGATAAAAGCAAATTTGCAGCGGAATTCTCTACTTTCCTTGAGTTCTGGTTAGCCTGCGATTCTGTTCGATCGGCCTTTTTCATGCCGATTGGACACTTCCTGCGTCGATTGGTTCGTCAACTTCGCCTTGCAAGCTTGGAAATATTGATTTCCAATTCAACTTAGTGCATCATCCGATCTTGAACTTGGGGTCAAACTGAGCACTAGTCTTCCAAATTCATGTCACCAATGGAGTCTGTGTATGCGTACCTCGCTTTTGTTAGTCGGTTTAGCCCTTGGCAGTTTTGTTTGTTTGTCAGGATGTGAACCTAAAAAATCAAGCAACTCGGGCAACTCGGGCAAGGCTGGTAGCCAGGCCGGGCCAGAGCATGCTGCGGATGCTCATGCAGGGCACGATCATGGTGCGCATGGTCCCAATGGAGGACATCTTGAACACTTTGAAACCACTGGTGATCACTTCGAATGGGCACATGATGACGCCACTCACAAACTTTCTATTTTTTTCGACGAATTGGTGAGCGCGGGTGCCAAGATCGAGTCGGTCAAAATCGACGTTGTCTCTGGGGCTGAAACCAAATCATTCGCACTTGAAAAAGATGAAACGGCAAAGATCGCTGGCTCTGTTTTTTCAATTGCAAGCGAAGAACTAATGACTCTGCTGGATGCGAGCGGGACCGACGCCAAGGGAGTTCAATCCAAGCTGTTGGTTATGATCGATGGCAAAGAGCAAACGTGTTTGCTAAAGCACGATGATGGCCACAAGCACTAGTGAATGTGGCCAATCGCTCCGTGATCGTTGCGTTTGGAATTGTGTAGTGGCCCTGCGGCTCCGCCCGCAGGGAGTTCCAATCGTCAGCGGGCGGAGCCGCTGCCCCACGATCGCAAAAACGTCCGCACTTTGATTCTTAATGGGTTAAATACTTGAAAATACTACTCGCAAATGATGATGGTATTCACGCGCCTGGCCTGTTGGCCATGCGCAAAGCGCTAGCCCAATTAGGCGATGTCTTGGTGGTGGCTCCTGCAACGGAGCAGAGCGGCGTAGGTCATTCGATAACCTATTTGTCACCGCTAACCTGCAAAGAAATTTTTGACGGAGAGTCGTTTCGAGGCTGGGCAGTGGAAGGTTCGCCTGCCGACTGCGTGAAGTTGGGCGTTTCGGAGCTCGCTGGCGGTGAAGTCGACTTGATTGTCAGCGGGATCAATGGCGGCTTGAACGCAGGTATCAACGTGCTCTATTCAGGAACAGTTGCCGCCGCTATTGAGGGAGCGTTCTTCAGAATCCCAAGCATCGCTGTCTCATTGGAATTTGATCCTCACGCCGACTTTGACGCAGCCGCAGAGCTCGCTGTTGACATTATTAGGCAGATCTTAAAGCATCAAGGAGAGGCTAGCGAGCTATACAACATCAATATTCCAACGGCTGCGACACGAGCGTTTCGCGACGGTAAAACACCTGAGGTTCATTGTGTACCCATGGGAGTTGAGCGTTACGGCGAGCGCTACATCAAACGTCAGGATCCTAAAGGCAGAAACTACTATTGGTCAACCAATGACCCGCCTCCCAAGCCCACGGATCATGAGACCGACTTGAACGCTCTCTTTGCTGGTTACATTACCGTAACACCGTTGCAATTCGACATGACGAAACGGGGACTGCTCGGACGCATGACCCAGTGGGGGCTTAGTCTCGTTAAACAAGTCGCAGTGGGACCAAACTCGCCATCCCAAACAGGAATTCGTTCGCCGCAATGAACGATTTGGCGTCCATTCTACAGGGAAAACGTATCGTCTTTGTCGGCAAGCTCGGCGCATTGCCACGCAAAGAGGCGATGCAACTAGTACGCGATCACGGTGGTAACCCTCTTGAACGACTTGCTGGAGATGTCGATTTGGTGATCATCGGAGCCGATGAGTTGCCAGCCGAAGATCTATCGGACCTGTTAAGTGAATCGATACGCTGTGGACTACGTGAGGGTCGAACGACTCTCATTCATGAACATGAATTGTGGCTGCAATTGGGGGTTGTCGATGAATCGTCGAGCATGCAACTCTATACACCTGCGATGATGGCTGGGTTGCTTAAGACACCCGTTCGAAATATTCGGCGATGGTATCGCATGGGTTTGCTGACCAGCATCAAAGTTGCCCATCGCTTGCCATATTTCAATTTTGTGCAAGTTCAGAATGCTAGGCAACTCACAAATTGGATTGCGCGCGGTGCCCACCCAAGCGATATCAAGCGGCAGTTGGCCGATTTTGCGCCATGGGTTGAGAACCGTTCTTTGATGGAACTCGATTTGGTCGTCGATGGACGCAGGTTACTTTTGCGCCATGGAGATCAACTACTCGGCGCGAATGGCCAACTGCATCTCGACTTTGATCGAGCAGAACCCGATGCCCCGATTGAATTCGATGAGGAGCGATCCCATAAGGCAGCCACGCTTCCATTCCAATCTAACGCTCTTTCCCATGCAAATTCGACTGAGTCGGAGGCTCCTTATTCGGATACGCTTTCAAATGATGTCCAGCATTGGACTCGCGATGAAATGCTACAGGCGGCTGAAGAGCTCGAGGATGCAGGAAAACTGGAGCAGTCTATTGGATGGTATCGCATCATCCTAGCTCGCTATGGGATTACGGCAGAAATGTGTTTTCAGTTGGCAGAGTTGCTCTATCGTACAGGAGACCATTCTGCGGCTCGCGAGCGTTACTACAATGCGATCGAATTGGACGAAGATTTCATCGAAGCTCGCGCAAATCTTGGCTGCGTGTTAGCCGAGACAGGCCAAACCCTCCTTGCGATCGCAGCGTTTCAAGGCGCTCTTTCTCGCGACGACCGCTATCCCGACGTGCACTACCATTTGGCCAAGTGCCTGGATGAAGTCTCAGACGGAGAACAAGCGGTTCGGCACTGGATTCGCTTTTTGCAACTATCCCCTCAAAGCCCATGGGCAGAGGAAGCGCTAGACCGACTCGGTCGCGTTTAGCGATTTTTACTTGTAAATTGCTCGGTGTTAAGGATGTCCACTACGTGTCGAAGCTCGTTTGACTTCGAAGCTCTTTCAACCATTTATAAAGATCCGCAGGCCAGGGCATGCGAAACGATAACGGCTCGTCTGTCATGGGGTGTTTCAATTCTAGGGTCGCGGAATGCAAAGCCTGCCTAGGAGCATTGCTTCGGTCCTCGGTTTGGTCTCCATCGAGCGATCGGTTGTAGATGGGTTCGCCGCACAGCATATGCCCGGATTCGGCCAAATGAATTCGGATTTGGTGTGTTCGCCCTGTCTCCAATTCGCACTCCACTATCGAATATTCTCCGATCGACTCAATGGGGCGAATGTGCGTTACTGCACGTTGGGCAGACGGATCCACTTCAAGACCAACAGGCTTCGTTCCTCGTTTTCCATCTCCCCGGTCTCGAACCAAAACGGTATCAAAAGTCTGCGCTTGCGGATGGCCGTGAACCACTGCGTGATATTTGCGAATTACTTCATGATTCCTAAAGACCACGCCAAGCATCTGGGCAATTGAGGGTGTTCGGGCAAACAACATCAAACCGCTGGTATCTCGGTCTAACCGATGCACGGCAACGACCGTAAATTTCTTCAAACGAACTATCCGTTGTCGCTGTTCATCATGAGCAGACAAACGGCCCTTGGTTTGACGTGAAGCATTTTTTCCCTCTTTGACCTCACGCTCGGTTGCCGAGGATCGCGACTGAAAATGGACTTCTAAAGCTAACGGCAGGAGTTCCTCAAGAGTGGGTTGCAACTGCTTGCGTTTTTCTCTAAGAAGGCGTTCCTCGAAATGGCGGGTGGAAGTAATTCCGGGAGGCTTTTCAACGACCACCAAAAAATCATCAACATAGACGATTTTTAAATGGGCAGGCTGAACCGGCTTGGGGAGCGACTCCTTCCAAAGCTTGACGACGTCTTTCTCTGTGACTTTGCGGGCTTGGTCCAAACAGAGATTGCCGTTGACCTGCACTCGACGCTTAAGGATGGCTTCGCGTGTTTGACCCCAGGTCCATTGACTCATTCGTTTCTTGATTGAGGCCCCGAGTGTCTGACCGTTGTCGTCATCACTCAGATGGAACACTTGAAATGCAGCTTGATTATCTTTGGACATAGAGGGCATTAACTATTGCCAAATGCGGTCGTCCTTTTTCCACGTTGCACCCGATTCCAACGCACCTGCGACTGCATCATTGGCTTTAAGATGGCTGACAGTTTCCCAAGAGTCTACCATCACACCCCCACTGGCAGTAACCACCCAACCCTGAACGGTTTTGATAAAACTGCATTGCGGGTCGATCGCAGTTGGAACTTCAAACCTTGCTAAAGCCACGTTCGCTGTCTCACCCATCAGGCCGGAGAGATCGCAATGGGATAGGGATTGCAATTCTTGCGATTCGATCAGAGCCGCAACGATGCACATGTCCATGACGTTTCGCAGATCACCGAAAACGGTGTCTTTGGTAGCGAGCTCATCCAGTTTCTTGGTAAACAGATCGGCCCATTTTTTTGCGAGGCGATCCATCTTGCCAGATTGCTTAAAGGATCCGTCAGAGGACACTTGTTCTGCTTCCGTCAGCGTCTTGATCCCTGGTCCAGAAATTTTCCAAGCCAAGCGATCCTGACTGTGCTCGATTGCAGAATAGTCGCATGCCATCCACCATCGCGATTGAAGCTGTGTAAGATTGGCCTGTTGACTCACCATCTCAAGGTAGCTTGGCAAACCAGCCACTGGTGCCTTGGCAAGATTCATCCCGTAGAGCTTCATGCGAAAATCGGCGGCCAATATTACGCGTGCCATATGGCTATCGGCAGGTAGTCCGTCCAGTTTGATTTGCTGTGGTCCAAAGGCTTCCACCATCGCAGGTTCAAGCACTCTTGGATTAGCACTCACGCTTTTTCCTGACTGCTTCAAGAGTTGTTCCAGCCTTACAACGCCTTCTTTGGTCGGTTCGATTGAGACGGAAATACCCGTCTTCCTAGCATCGAGCACTGTTTTAAAGGCGCAAAGCAAGTCATCCAAGTACAAAACCGGACGACCGCTTTTTCCACCCACTACAGTTCCATTCGAACCAATCTTCCAGGGTTCCGCCGGGCCCGACAAAACAATGTCCTGTCGTTCAGGATAAACAAAAATGTTTTCGATACGTGTTAATCCACCTAGGAAAAGCACTTCCTCAGGCAGCGGCTTGTTTTCCGCAATGCTTGAGAGAACGATCTTCTTGAGGTTCTTCAACGAAACGAGCCGACGATCTGTAGGTTGATTGAGCTCCCCTTGCGGACCGATCAAACGAGAGCGAAGATCGGCCAAAGCCGTATTTTGCTCTTCTGCTGTCGCTGTTTGTAACACTCCATCCGGTCGAATGCTCACACCCCCAACAACGCGGTTAAGGTTGAAATTCCCATTGTTGTTATTGCCACCACCTCCAATTCCGCCAGCACCCACTCCGCCCCCGCCAACTCCGCCGCCGCCAACCTGCCCTAGTACCGGGGCTGACCAAAAGCTCAATGACAAAGCCGCATTTACAGCGATCATGGCCATCGACAGTTTCAGTCGGGCACAGTACGCGGTCGATCCGTGCATGCTTAAACTTCGAAAACACATAATCGAAACTCCAAAAGAAAAAGGTGACAATTTTTTTTGACGAGAAACAATGGAAGATCGGCGCTGATTGCCATCAACCCAACTGTATCCTATTGTTGGGAGACCTGGACTAGAATTCTAGTCACTCAACCCATCAAACAGACAAAATCTCACCTCTAAGAGTAATTTCGGCAGCCCCGCGATGCAACCAAACAATTCCTCGGCATACCTCATTATTCGCCAAGGACACCGTTGGACGGACGTTTTTAGGCTCGAACCAGGCCATCCGCTCATCATTGGACGTGCTTCTTCCAACGAAATTCCCATTGCTGACGAACGCTCCAGCCGCCGACATGCCGAAATTTTCTTCGAACTTGGGGAGTGGAAAGTCCGGGATCTTGGCTCGCGAAATGGGACCTATGTCGACGGCCAGAAGCTGGAAGAGGCCAAATCCCTCGCCGCAGGTAACCAAATAACGGTCGGATCCTGTCGGTTGACTTTTGCAAAATCGCTAGATGAAGTTGTGCCGCCGCTGGAGGTCGACGAGTCTTCGCCCCAGTCTACAGCGCACACGCAGACCGAAATTCCATCGATTATTCACCGACAATCGAAGTCTTCGATCCTAGATCCTGCTTCGCTACAACTCGACTCCAAAGCGTCGAGAAATTCTCAACCGGTACTGAATCATCCCTTTCCCGCAGTGGCTACTGAGCTTTTGCAGCTCGCATTTGACCTGGCACGCGAGCTCTCCGTCGCTTCCGCATGTGAACTTGCGTTAAACCGGCTCATGCTGGCCACGGGTTGCCAGTCTGGTGGAGTCCTGAAACTCGAAGCTTTGAACAAAGAACGCCATAAGGATAGCGCCTTTTCGCAAACCACGGTTTTGGCGGCGTTGCAGCGCAGCGGCAAGGCTTACCACCCTGTTGCGGAGACACTCGTCGCAAATGTCCGCCGTGATAATACAGCCATCTTGGCTCGCAATGTCAGCTCGGATGCCTATTTGGTCGGCGCTCAACCGGCCTCGTCATCCATGTCGACCAAAGCTAGCCACGTACTGACGACCAACAGCGTTATCGTCGCACCGATGCGCATTGGGGACCAGACGATTGGCCTGTTGCACTTGTACTCGAGGCTAGGCGAGCCGGACTTAACGCCCGACCATTTGGAAGTAACCCTGGCTGTTGCAGACGTACTGGCTGTTTCCCTGGACAATATCTTTCGCCGACAGTCACTGGAAACCAAACTTAAGACTTCACGCAGTCGAATATCCGAGCTGGAGCAGCAACTCGGCCATGCGGTTGAATGGATTGGTCCATCCGCAGCCTTGATGCAAATTCGCGACCAAGTACAGCGAGTCGGCCCTACCCACGCGACGGTTCTAATCCGCGGCGAAAGCGGGGTGGGTAAAGAACTTGTCGCCAGAGCTATCCACGATACGAGCCAACGCGCTAATGGACCCTTCGTCGCTCTCAATTGTGCCGCCCTGACTCCAACTCTCCTTGAAAGTGAATTGTTCGGACATGAAAAGGGTGCGTTCACAGGGGCGACAGAGCGTAAGCTTGGAAAATTTGAACAAGCCAGCGGAGGTACGATCATGCTCGACGAACTTGGCGAAATGAGCTCTGAAATCCAAGCCAAGTTTTTGAGAGTCCTGGAGGGTAAATCATTCGAGCGTGTCGGCGGCAATAAACCCATTCAAGTCGATGTACGCGTTATCGCAGCCACGAATCGCGACTTAGAACAAGCGGTACGCGATGGCCACTTTCGCTCAGATCTCTACTTTAGATTGCGAGTCATCGAATTACTGGTGCCACCACTTCGGCAACGCACTGACGATATCATGCCCCTCGCAGAATATTTTCTCCACCAGTTTATTGCTCGCTCGGGGCATGGACCAATCGGTTTTAGTGATCGTGCCAAGCAAGCGATGCAAAAATACAATTGGCCAGGAAACGTTCGAGAACTGCGGAATTGCGTAGAACGAGCCTTCGTATTGGCGAACGGTCCGCTGGCAGAACCCGAGGATTTAGCACTCTCCTACCTGCAAATTCCCGGTCAACCAGCCGCCGATGCGGCTCCAAGCGGTGCGAACCCGTATCAAGAAAAAACCATCGAGGAACTAGAGCAACAACATATTGAGGCGACTTTGGAGTACACCGATGGCCAAAAGAACCGTGCCGCAACCATACTCGGAATCGAACGATCTACGCTCGATCGGAAACTAAAGAAGTTTGGGAGTTCGTAAAACCGCACGTTGGAAGGCCATATAACTAAAGAAGGGTAGCATCTTTAATTTACATGGATGGACAGGATATACAGGATACCGAACTGTAACCTGTGCATCCTGTCTGTCGATGTTACATTTTTTTCGAGCATCGCAATCGAAAATCTAAGCGCTCTCTTTGCGTTGAGGAACGCTTTTGTAGTGCCTAAGCTTGCCGTCTTTAGCATCGACATCGATCGTATATACAGTGCCTGCCTCCTGGTCTGGCAACTCAAACATGATGTCCAACATCACGTCTTCGATAATGCCACGCAGTCCACGAGCTCCGACATTTTTCAAGTGTGCCTTTTGAGCAACACCCTTCAGAGCGGCTTCGGTCAAATGCAACTCGCAATTTTCCATACCAAAGAGTGCTTGATACTGTTTTAACAACGCATTCTTCGGCTCGCTCAACACGCG
>JAYVBW010000141.1:0-2523 GCA_043750255.1 Pirellula sp. | reverse complement strand
CGCCAACGAGGTCTTTCGACCGAGGACGCGGTCAACATGATCGTCAATGGCTTCTGCAAAGAAGTCTATGACTTGTTGCCGATGGAGTTTGCAGTTGAAGCGAGAAAGCTATTGAGTGTTAGCCTCGAGGGAAGCGTCGGGTAAACCATGTAGGTCACATCTACTCGCCAACATCAGACGAGACGGCAAAACGTCTATGGAAACAACACACAACTACCCAACCAACCAATACAGCATGCTTAAAATCAACAACCTCCACGCTCGATCCGAAGACCATGAAATCCTCCACGGCATCAACTTGCATGTCGCTGCCGGTGAAGTTCACGCCATAATGGGTCCGAATGGCTCCGGCAAGAGCACGCTGGCTCATGTGATCGCCGGTCGGGAAGACTACGTAGTCACCCAAGGCGAAATCCTTTACAATGGCAAAGACCTGTTGGACATGGAGATCGAAGAGCGGGCCGCCGTAGGAGTCTTTTTAGCGTACCAGTATCCTGTCGAAATCGCTGGCGTCAGTAACAAGTATTTCCTGAGGGCGGCGATGAACTCGATTCGCAAGTACCACGGCCAGCCGCCGGTGAGTCGCCGTAATTTCATTGCGTTGCTGAGAACAAATCTGGAGCGGCTCGGGATGGAAATGAGCATGATGGACCGATCCGTCAACGAAGGATTCTCAGGCGGTGAAAAGAAACGCAACGAGATTCTGCAAATGGCGATGCTGCAACCAACACTCGCGGTGCTCGACGAAACCGATTCTGGTTTGGACATCGACGCATTGAAGATTGTTGCTGATGGCGTCAATGCTTTACGCAGTCCCGAGCGGGCCATCATTGTAGTGACCCACTACCAACGCCTGCTAGATTACATCGTGCCAGATAAAGTTCACGTCCTAGCTGGCGGCAAGATCGTGCGTTCCGGCGACAAGTCACTAGCGTTGGAATTGGAAGACAGGGGCTACAGTTTCTTGAACGAAGATGCGGAAGCGGTGGCTACTTCGTAAGACCGACTGCCAGCCTGCGGTCTTCAATTCACAGTCTGGAAGCCTAGGCCACGATGGAAAACAGACAGTAATTTCCCGCTCAAAGACACAACGAAACTCACGAAACATGATTGCCACCGAAACCGAAACCTATCAAGAGCAGTATGGCAAATTCCTGCTAGAGCAAACGTTTTCCACACCGACATGGCTCAGCGAACTGCGACAACGTGGATTTAAAAAGTTCATGGGGCTCGGCATTCCGACGCGTCGAATCGAAGACTGGCGATTTACCAACATTGCGTCGCTGGCTGGTCGTCCCTACCAACTCTCTCTCCCCGCGTCATTGGCGACGAGCCAAATTGAGGAGCTGATTGAGCGAGCTACCTTAGACCGAGACTTTTATCGCCTCGTTTTTGTGAACGGTCACTATGCCGACGAGTGGTCCACTCTTCATGACTCGCCCGACGGAGTCGTCATCGAGAGTTTGGTGACCGCGGTTCGCGATCGATCCGCTGCCGTGCAGAAACATTTTGGTCGCCGTGTAGAGTTCGACGATGCCACGTTCACCGCCCTGAACACCGCTTTCGTTAGCGATGGCGCGTTCATCCAGGTTCCCGACGATGCTTTAGTTGCTCGGCCTATTCATTTAGTGTACTTGTCGGTTGGAGACGGCCACACCGTTACACATCCTCGCAACATCATCCATCTCGGCAAGAACAGCAAAGCCCGTGTGATCGAAAGTTACCTGGGTCAAGCAAGCAGTGGCTACTTTACTAATGCCGTCACGGAGCTAGAGCTGGATGAATCGGCCGAGCTGGACCATCACAAACTCCAGCATGAACAACTTGGGGCATTACACATCGCGATGACACATGTTGATCAAAAGTCCAGCAGTCGATTCCGCTCGCATTATTTCTCTTTTGGTGCGGCGCTGTCACGCAACGAAATCCGTTGCGCGCTCGATGGCGAACAAATCGAAGCGACTCTCAATGGACTCTATATGCCTACGGGCGAACAGTTAATGGACTGCCGTACACGGATCGATCACTTGCGACCGCATTGTAAAAGTTACGAGTTATACAAAGGCGTCTTGAATGACAGATCCAAGGGCGTTTTTAACGGCAAGATTTTCGTCCACCAAGACGCGCAAAAGACCGATGCGAAACAAAGCAATCAAGCACTATTGCTATCCGATGATGCGGTGGTCAACACGAAGCCGCAATTGGAAATCTACGCCGATGACGTACGCTGTACCCACGGAGCGACGATCGGCGAACTGGATCAAAAGGCATTGTACTACCTGCGTTCGCGTGGAATTCCGCTTGAACTCGCGCGAAAGATGTTGATTTTCGCGTTCGCCAACGATGTTGTGTTGTCTGTCGATGTCCCCGCCGTGCGTCAGCATCTTGAATCAATATTGCTTACTAGGCACGGGCTGCCGAACGTTTAAGAAAAATCAAAACCTGAAGGAGAACTAAGATGACACATGTCGTTGCCCAACCATGCTCGGGATGCAAGTACACAGACTGCGTGGTGGTTTGCCC
>JAYVBW010000140.1:0-3860 GCA_043750255.1 Pirellula sp. | reverse complement strand
GAATCACCGTTTCATGTCAAGCCTCGACTGAGTTGGGATTTAATGAAATGGGGATTGCGTTTCTTTTTGGCTAGCACCGAGACGCAGGTTGGCCAAGCGGCCCCGCTCCTTCGTGATTTGAGCTTTGCGTCGCGAGATCTTTACTTTCAGTGGAGTGACGCAGGCATCGATTGTTCACTCGCGAAGAAAGGCCTGCTCATGCTCTGCAAATCGGAGACGGCGATGGTCGAAGAGTCTGAAATCGCTCATCGTGCTCGCGATCTTGGTATTCCGGCACAAATATTGAACGCTGCAGAAACCAGTGCGTTTGATCCGAATGTGACCATGAGTATCGCGGGCAGCATTTACTATCCCAAAGACTGCCACCTCGATCCTTCGCAGTTGCTTTGCTCGTTAAAGGAAAAAATCATTGCCCTAGGCGGGAAAATCCAGCACGATTGTTTAGTAACCGGTTGGACGTCGAATGGCCAATCGATCATTGCCCTTGAAACCAACAAAGGCGAGATCGAAGCAGATGAATTTGTACTGAGCGGTGGCGTTTGGTCCGAGGGACTTGTCAAGTCGCTGAAGTTGCAACTGCCATTGCAGCCAGGCAAGGGATATTCACTGACGCTTCCCAATCCGATTGAGCTCCCAAATGTATGTTCCATTCTTTGCGAAGCGAAAGTGGCAGTAACGCCGATCGGAAGCGGCTTACGATTTGGTGGTACGATGCAGATAGGTGAACTCAATCAATCGATCGATCCACGTCGTGTGCATGGAATTCTAAAAAGTATTCCATACTACATGCCCCGATTCCGGGTCCAACATTTTGACGGAATCCTGCCATGGTGTGGATTGCGTCCAGTATCTCCCGATGGTTTACCATACATTGGTCGAACTAAAATGTGGAAGAATCTAACGATCGCAACCGGACACGCCATGATGGGCATTAGCTTAGGCCCCATTACCGGCGAATTGGTGAACCATGTCTTGCATGGGCGATCGACTAAAATCAACATCGCGCGACTCTCACCGGATCGATACGGAATTTAGAATCGGGCAACTCCAATCGTTTGGATGTGCAAACCTCTATCGTTGTCTGAGCAACACTTCCATGGGACTCTCCCCTTGGAGAACCACCCCTTTAACAGAATTCGTCGGCAAACCGTCTGGCCATCGATCGCGGGAGTCGCTAGACGCGGAAACGTTGTCCCCCAATACGATTAACTGTTCGCCAGGAGCCCAGGATTGCATATCCGAATCGCCGTTTCCGCGATAGAAAATGTCACGAAAAACGATCAGTTGATCGATTGCAAGACTACCAAAAATTGCCGTAACCTCGATGGGTGCTTTCGTTTCACTCTCGCCTATAGTTATTTCCGTATCCAGCAAAGTTAGCTTCGTTCGTAGCCATTCTTCGTCCTGGCTTCCTGCTACTAAATGGCCATCGATCATGGCCATTACTATCCAGATCGATTTGTCTTGCTTTGGAAACAATTCCGCTTTGGCAACTTGGTCACCGGCTTTGATTGTGAGGAAGCTGCCGTCGAATTCCATTGAAAGGATTGGCCGACTTATCGGGGAATGGAATGAGCATTCAATTCCCCACACGTTCTCTGGTCGCGACAACTGTAACGCAATGCCAAAGTCTTGAACTGGAATGACGGCGTGAGAATCGTGCGCGTTCAACGCAATTTGATTGTCAATTCCTCCTTCCATATCATTCGCAAATATTAACTTCCCCGACGTTGACTCTCCGCTCGCATTAGAACTTAGGACACCTCGAAATTCTTCACCGTCGGTTTTCCACTGGCCATTCACTCGGGCAGATCTTTCATTCTGCTTGAAGCTGCTAGCCCCGCCCCATGCGTTCAATAGAATCGACTGTCGCAACGATTGCTCAAGCGTCTTGCACCACCGAACCTGATTTACAACCAAATCGCCTCCTTCGATGGCGATGTGCTCGAAAGCAAACCCGACGAGCCGCTTGATCTCCCTCGGTGTATCGCGGGATTCTTGAAACACCACAACGTCTCCGCGTTTCAGCCCCGACGGATGCACCAATCTATTTGCTATTTCCCGAGCTCGAGTCGCTCGCATCGTGCGAAGTGTGGCGAATCGAACTAGGTCTCCCGGTCGCGTCCTTTGAAGAACACATTCCATGTCATCGAAATCAATCGCTGACCCGGAGTCAACTTTATTGCAAAATTGGCATCGAAACGGCTGGTTGCTTTTGCATGTGTCGAAAGCAAACTCTTGAGTTTCAGAGCAATGCGAGCAAGTCCAAACAAATCGGGGCCCTCGTAAAATGGGTTCCATCGAACTACCCGTTATCAAGCCGGTTCGCGGAAGCCTGCCACGGCGAAGCAACACGATGGCCTCGAGAATAATTGCCAAGCCAAGAAAAATCAATAAGCCAGTCGAACTGTAGATAAACCATCGTCGCGGATGGCTAGGCTGCCACGTCTCCGTTTGGTCGGCAGGGATGGACTCATGGCTTACCAATTCTGTAAATCCCTTCCTCGGAGCGAATAAGTAAATCTTGGTCGATCACTGAATAGGACGCAAAAATACGACCTGGTAACCTATTGCGAGATAACTCCTCTGGCGATTCCTTGATCTTCAACACCACTGCTTCGCCAGATTCGCTTTGGAAATAGACGGTATCACCCGATGCCATCGGCGAAGAAGAATAGTTGCCACCCAACCGCTTACGCCAAATTTCTTTGCCAGTATGCATGTCGATGCCAGATGCAATACCGTCGTCGCTCGCCATCACGATCTGATTGTTTAAGCACAAAATGGATGGAGTTTTCGGTACGCTAGTCCCATACGTCCACTTGATATGCGTATCGGTCACGTCACCCTTTCCGCTCGGATCGATAGCCAAGAGTTTCGGGGTGTTGAATCCAGTACAAATAAAGAGTGTACCTTGGCAATAAACAGGACGTGGTACCACCGAATATCCATCGTACCGGACCGACCAAAGAACTTCGCCAGTCAAGGGCGACAAGGACTGCACCACATTTGAACCCTGCGAAATAATCTGTGAGATGCCATTACACTGGATCAACTGCGGAGTGCAAAACGAAAATGCCTTATCTGCTTTGACGTCTCGCGTTGTCTTCCAAAGCTCCGCGCCTGTGTCAAGATCCAAGGCGATGGTGCACGGTGTATCGCCACCGTCGCAGGTCAGGACCAATCTACCTTCGGCGACGATTGGTGAACCGCCATTGCCGTGAGTTGGCGGATAAGCATTTTTTCGATTCTGCCAGATCTTATTCCCCTCAAGATCCATGCAAGCAGTCCCCTGATGGCCAAAGTGAACGAAAATTCGACCGCCATTAATTACAGGAGTTGGGCTTGCGTGCGAATTCTTGTTATGGATTTTCGGTGCATCTTTCGACTGTTCAAAAATCGACTTTGAGAAAATCTCCTTGCCATCCTTCGCGTTGAGACAAACCAAGTGCAGATTTTGTCCCCCTCGCAACTCAGCGTCCGCCGATGCGTCTTCCTCAATGTTGATCGAGGAAGTAAAGTAAATTCGGTCACTAAGAGTTACGGGGGATGACCAGCCAAGTCCTTTGGTCTTTGCGAACCATCGCACATTCTCTGTTTCGCTCCAGATGACTGGCAAATCCGTTTTTTCACTAATTCCGTTTTGCAGTGGCCCACGGAACTCAGGCCAATCTCCGGCACTGACCAAACCTGATACGAGACACAATGCAACAACCCGGAGCAAAGCAGGTGCTAGCCGCTGTGTTTCGATGAATAACGTTTGCAAACGGGAGCATGAGAACCCGGAAAAACCAATCATACATTGCATAATAATTCTTGTCCTAAACAGGAGCTGCGGACGCTAACCGCGTTCCAAAACC
>JAYVBW010000139.1:0-6376 GCA_043750255.1 Pirellula sp. | reverse complement strand
CAAGTCTTTTGCCACGAGTTCGACTATCGGTTGCGGTACCTTTGGTATTCCAGTGTCTGCCCAGACCTTATAGATTTCCGGGTTTCTCACCCCGACATCATTAATGATTGCCTCTGCTTCGGCGGCCGTTAGAGGAAAAAGCGTACTGGTCGGGCCTGATTTTAGGAATGACGCTCGCTCAAGGCCGGGATTGCTGCGCAGATCATTTATTGAAAGAGGCGATGGCAATCGGCGTGTGGCATGATGGACCTCAAAAAGAGTTCTCCCGTCTTCGTCCTGGCCGCAATCAAGCTTGGAGATAGATCCCAGTGCAATTAGTAAACGGCTCGGTGAAGACTCCCAAAAGAAAATCCTGTCCTGGACTTCTACAGTTTTCGGGAACTTGAAGGAGTGCCAAGTGCTGCGTTTGCCAGGCTTGAGCATCTTGTCCCAATCGTTTAGCGAAGGCTTACCTTTGACGACCCAATATTTCATTTAGCACCTAGAGTAAAACAAATTCGCGAGGCATCTGATCCCAAATCCGAAGTCTGCAACGTGGCCTCAATCAAGCCAAAGAGCACTGTCTGTAATTGTCGATCCGTTGAATAATGGGTAACCTTACCAGGATTAATATGAGCAATGCTTCGGCGGACAACAAATCATGAACAATCTTTTGGGAAAGTACTTTCCGCTAGCGGATGAACCGTCGACAGAAGAACTCTACAACTTGGAAGTTTCCGACAAGGTTGGCGTCAGAGCGATGGCAACAGGTGAAATGCGGGAACCACGCAAAGGTGACATGGTTCTTGTCGGGCGCAATTATCGAGGCGTATCGCGCAAACAACGATCTTGCGATTGAATATAACATAGCTAAGTTAGTTGTTGTGTGACGAAGCCACTTTACTCCCCCCGCATCTCCCATTGCCAATCCTAAACCGTAACAATCAACCGATTCTTAGACTTCAACAACGCAGGCGTCGTGGTCTGATAACCCTTCAGCGTCGATCCTTTTCGCACTATCGACCTTCCACAACATTGCCACCACGATTCCCATCACTGTGAACAAGATCACGGACCAAAAGGGAACTTTAAAATCAGTATCGAACCCGGCCCAAAGAAGAAGAACGATTGACCCAAGGCCGAGGCCCAAGGATGAAATTAGAAGAGCTACACCCCAGCATGCCGTAAAGCATGCCAGAACTATGTGCCTACACGATGATCTACGTGATTTACTTCTTGGACTCTTCGAACCACTTGATTAACTCGTCGGCATTCTTGGTGCAATACTCCATGATCGCGGCGTGCTCCTTTTCATCAAAGACATGAAGAACAGGCCGAGGAACGCCATCGACCTTCTTCGGGTCTTCGCTGATCGCCAATCGTGGAATCGTTACCTTGCCACCAACGCCAAGCCGCTTGGTCGGCATACCTTCGACAAGAAAAGTCGATGTGTCGAAATCCTTGACTGACATCGCTAAAAACGAATTGTCAGAGACAATCTGCAAGATCGTGATCGGAAGAAAATCGATGTTGCTGGGCGACGGTAATGCCTGCTCTGGTCCTAACCCTATATCGATCGACCCAAAATCCTTGCTCGCAACCACGCCCATAACATGTTTATCTAGTCTGCTCAAATTGATATTCCCAGGAAACCATTTAGTAAACTTAAATTCGTCGATAATCTTCGACGCTTTCTTTCTAGCCGTTGCCTTGCCAGCATCGGTCATTGTCGACTTTGCGATTGCTATCTCGATCAAACTGGACATTTTATCCGGATCCATCGCGTTCCTCCCGCCTACCATACCCCCGTTACCTCGCAAAACCATATCCGTAGCGCAAAGAGCAATGTACTCAGACAGCCCATATCTATCTTTGGGCAGCTTGAATTCCTCTACGGGGGCTTCGGGGGTCGCTACTTCGGGGGTCGTAGGTGCCTCCCCTGTTGCATCACTGCTTGTGGGTGCGGGCATTGCTTGTTGAGGTTGAACCGGTTTGGCTTGCTGGGCAACCTTGTTTCGTTCTGCCTCAAGTTGTTTCATTGTGCTATCAACACTTGCAACAGCACTAGCGTAAACCGTTATGAAGATGATTCCAATGAAGAGGGTAATTGAGTTGACGGCAGCGCCTGCGATGGAATACCCAATACCAGTTCCTTTGCGGAACACCGACATTGCGATTCCACCTAGACCAAGCAGCAAGCCAAGCCCACTCAAACCAAAACCAATTACGGGAATCCAGCAAACGAAGAACGACAGGATTCCAAGGACAAGGGAAGAGATGCCCAGGCTATTCGTTGCCTTCGTATTGTTGACGTTGACCTGTATCGCAGTTGTGGGTTGGGGCCGAACTTGTTGGGGCAGACTCCAGCGCTGAATTGGCTGTGGAACCTCAGGTGGTCGTACCACTGGTTTTGCAGCCGACTGAGGGCGAACGATTACCGGCTTGGGCGTTTCAACTTTGGTCAAAGCAGATGCCTGAGGAACAAGAATCTTGTTGCCACACCCGGGACACTTGCCGATCCTTCCAGCAAGTTCGGGCTTAACCTTGATTTGTTTGTTACACTCAGGGCAGTTGAATTCGATCATTGGGCTGGTGGGCTCAGTCTGGTTTCGGATGGGGATTGTAGCATTCTATTGCAACCGTTCAACGTGAGGAGAAGCTACAGTTATTAAAACAAGCAAGGCTTCGATTCTATGATTTACAACAGAAAGCATTCAGGATTTCGAACAAAGCTCAGCGAATAGGGAACGGCTACGATGTTAGTGCACAAGGCACAGAAATCACAGAGAAGGGCAAAAAAATAGTTTTGTTTCGCAGCCGTGAGGACAGGAAAAAGGCCGTATCCGAACTTTACGAACAATTTCTGAAAAGCATCCGGGATTACAACGATATTCCAAGTTGGGTTGTACCTCGAATAGACGTTTCCAATGCCCGAATGGGTGATATTGGCAACTAGCACCCGACTTAATTGGACGCGCGGTTAGCCATTACAACCCGGTTTTGTTGGTAGCAATCAAGGACGCACCACAATGCATGCAGTGATAGGCGTTGCTAAATTTCCATGCGTTCATAAGTTCGATTGTTTTCCGAGATTCCGTCCCCTTGAACACCAAGTCGGTCGCTCCCCATCCGAATGTCATCGCATTGATTAGCGACTTCCTAAGCTGCACTTCGCCCGCTTCCATGGTTTGATCGCAAATTGGGCATTTCATGTTTCTATCCGGACGAAAGCTTGGGATCAGCTAGCCCGAGCGGGTAACAACAACACAAAATCGGCCGGACGATCGAGGGCTTAGCTGCATCCCATTGGTACGGTTTTGAACGGCCTGAAACTAGCTCAGCGAAGAAATCGAATTGGCCGTTTCAGTAGTCAGCAACACGATCACTGACTTGATCATTGTACGAAACCTGTCGGAGAGCTGCAACACAATCGCAGGCATTCGATGCTTGGATGCATGACAATGCACATGACAATGCAATCCACGAACTATGACAGAAACAATCCGAGGTCCACCGCGCTGAACCCAACCGCAGGCCCGATAAGCGTTGATGCACTTCCAGTATCACAATCCTTCTTCACCGCTAGATCCATTCTGAAATCTGCGGTCATCTGCGAAATCTGCGGTTCACTAACGAAGCTCATTTTCAACCGCAGATTGCACAGAGGTTCGCAGAAAGAGGCAATGTCACGGTAGTGCCAGCGTCGTCAGAATTCGGGCGACGCTAAATATCTCAAGATCGCTAGACATCGTTCCATCGCGACAAATCGCGATGACCAACCGAACGACCTCAAGCTCAGCGACGGGCGCGGCTGGCGCGGCGGCTGCGCGGTGGGGGAAAGGCGGAGGCAGGAAGCAGCCGCCGTGACAGCCGCGCCCGTTCGCTGCAGCGCATGGTTAGGCGTCATGGGTTGCGATTCACGAACATGGTCGCGGATTACTTTGTGAGGTCGGCAGCCGTGGGCGGACCTTCTATCCAATTAATATCCCACGCACCATCCACCGTGATGAAAACCAGCGCCCCAGCGGGCAACCATGCTTCATGCACCATCTTGGCAGGCATGTAGTTGAATGAGCCGGGACTCTGCTCGATGCGTTTGCCTTCGCACGCGAACACTTGCGTGCCGAGGATCACCGTATGGGTTTCGTTGGCACTGTGCCAGTGCTTGCGCACATGAATTCCTTTGGGGGTGCGGATCATCAAACTCGTCGCTTGCGTCTTTGGATCAATGCGCAGGATGCAAATCTCCGGCGAGTTCTCGCCGAGATCGGGAAGAATCTTGTTCCATTTCAGATCCTTGTAGTTGCTAAAGATCATTTGGGGCGTGTCTGTCGTCGCCGCCTCCTTGGGCTTCTTGATGTCTTGGTTGGAATCCTCGGCCAAAACCAGGCCGGCGGACAGGAGCAGGCAGAGGAGGCAGTGCAGTTTCATATTCATGGTGGTGGATAGGTGAAGAGGAATGGGCGTCTACTGCGGCGGTAGGATTTTAATGTCGTGTCGGTTGAAGATTTCCGTGACTTTTGCCATATTCGGCTCCCTATCGGCTGGAAGAGAACCCAACTCTTAAAAGAACTTCTCAAAGTTTGCACCGGGCATGACGGTCCAAACAGTCCTGCTGGATTTTGTCCCGACGTTGCGGAACGCATGAGGAATGTTCTTGGGGAAATTAACCATCGCACCGGCTGTGACCCTCTGAGTCTGCTTATCGAGTTGGAATTCAAATTCGCCATCGAGGACGCGAAAGAACTCGTCTTCATGACGATGCACATGCAGCGGCACACCGGCTCCCGGAGGCGTTACGTCTTCAAAGACAAAATATTCTCCATCCGTCTCACGGCAGGTAAGCTTGAGTGTAATTTCGTGGCCGAGCACGAGAATCTTTCTTCCTCCACCCGAAGGATCAGCCATCGGCTTCTTAATTCTAGTTTGTATATTCATTTGGTTTCAGTTTTTTGTTTTCGTTTAGGGGAAAGATGCTCTGAATAGCCTAACGACCCAAGCTCAGCGGTCCGGCCCGCGAGGGCGTTCGCTTGCAAACTGGACGCGATGGCCGGGTTCGCTGCAGCGCATGGTTAGGCCACAGCTTGTAAAACATCTCCAATCCTCTGGTTCTGGAACTCCTGCTGACGAAACACCAAATAAACTGCAACCGCCCAGCCAGCAATCGGAATGATGGTCAGGCAAATGACGGCTGTCAGATACGAACTAAACCGCCGCGGATACGTGGCGTCTTCACGCATCAATCGTTTGTGAGTCGCACGATAGATGGCAAACCGCTCGCCTTCAGGACAGCGGTCGAGTTCCGGTGCCATGGTGTATGTCGGTATTTTCATAAGCGTGTGATGTGGCCGAACATATAGTATGCCGACGTCGGCAATTTATTTTGAAACGTTCGGCATATCGTGACGGTTGGTAGCTGGAAAGTCAATCATTTTCCAGACACTCTTCGCTTCCGTCCGGAGATATGCCGAATGCGATTCCGAAAATTTCCGAATGCGAAATATTTTTTAAGATCCTTCCGCATCTTTCCTTGCTACTCCCTTGTTTGGCTGGTGCTTTCAACATTTCCCTGTACAAGTTCAAGAAATATGCCGAATGGAGGCGAGATTCCAGAAGGGCCTTATCGGCTCATTTCGGGCTTGTTGTACGGCTCCGGTCTCAGACTCATGGACGCTTGCCTCTAAGAAGGAAAGATATTGCTTTCGAACGCATGCAAATCGTGGTTCGAGAAGGCAAAGGCGAAAAGCATAGATGCGTTCCACTGCCGCAAATGATTATTCCTAAACTCCTAGATCAGTTAGAATTTGCCACACGTCAACTTCAATCGGATTGAACTCCGGTGCAAACTTGGTTTGGTTGCCCTGTGCTTTAGCCGACAAATTCCCAAACGCAGGCCGAACACTGGCTTGGCAATATATCTTCCCCGCCAACGGTATCTCTCGAGATTCGGTTGGATGGGTCGGTGAAGGAGATTAACTCGTTCGCGATGAAGTCGCTGTTGCGATCGACATAGGCCAAGCTGGTAGTATTTGAACTGTAGTCGACGACGCTCGTTCACAAAACGGTCGCGGAGACTTTGATTGACTCCGGAAGCTCGGTTACGAATGTCCCCGGTACTTACTGCGAGCAGAGCACCTATCGAATCGGTTTTCGGCTAAAAAAGCGTATCCGCGATCCAATGCAAAATGTGACGTTGATTTTCCGCTTTTCCAGCCCGTCATTTAGGTGTTTCGAAAGGCTATTGGGCGGCCGTACCGCCGTTAATCATGTAGGCTAGTAAATCGAGGATCTCCTCCTCGGTCATCATCGCCAACAGGTTGAGCGGCATTGGAGATACCTTCGAAGTCCCGATACTCAGGATTTTCTTTCGATCGATACTCCTTTGCTCATTTGGGTC